>JAQBNX010000825.1 GCA_028288385.1 Spirosoma sp. | reverse complement strand
CACATCTGGTATTTCCGCAGTTTGCCGAACAAAATCGGTTATCTGCTGGGCCTTTCTACCAAGAAACTCGACCAGATCATTTATTACGAACGGTACATGGTGGTGCAGCCCGGCATTAAAGCTGAGGACGGTATTAACCAGTTAGACTTCCTGACGGAAGACGAGTACCTCGACATTATTGACAAACTGCCGAGCAACAACCAACACCTCGACGATAAGGACCCGAACAAATTCATCGCTAAGATGGGGGCCGAGTCGCTGGAGATGCTGTTGTCGCGGGTTAACCTCGACGAACTATCGTATTCGCTACGTCACGCAGCCGCTACCGATACGTCGCAGCAACGGAAGGCCGAAGCGTTAAAGCGCTTAAAAGTGGTAGAAGCGTTCCGGGAGGCAAACGGCCGGATTGAGAACCGTCCTGAGTGGATGATTATCAAGATGGTGCCGGTTATTCCACCCGAACTGCGCCCACTCGTCCCGCTGGATGGTGGCCGATTTGCTACGTCCGACCTAAACGATCTGTATCGTCGGGTTATCATTCGGAACAACCGTCTGAAGCGTCTGATCGAAATAAAAGCGCCGGAGGTAATCCTGCGTAATGAAAAGCGAATGTTGCAGGAAGCCGTCGATTCGCTGTTTGACAACTCTCGGAAAGTAAACGCTGTGCGTTCGGAAGGTAACCGGGCGCTCAAGTCGCTGTCCGACATGCTCAAGGGTAAGCAGGGCCGTTTCCGGCAAAACCTACTCGGTAAGCGCGTCGATTACTCGGGTCGTTCAGTAATTGTTGTCGGTCCTGAGTTAAAACTGCACGAGTGTGGTCTGCCCAAGGATATGGCGGCTGAATTATTTAAGCCGTTTGTTATCCGTAAGCTCATTGAGCGGGGTATCGTAAAAACGGTAAAGTCGGCAAAGAAGATCGTTGACCGGAAAGATCCCGTTATCTGGGATATTCTGGAAAACGTCCTTAAGGGTCACCCTGTTCTGCTGAACCGGGCTCCAACGCTGCACCGGTTGGGTATTCAGGCATTCCAGCCCAAGCTCATCGAAGGAAAAGCTATTCAGCTGCACCCACTCGTTTGTACGGCGTTCAACGCCGACTTTGACGGTGACCAGATGGCTGTTCACGTACCACTTGGTCAGGAGGCTGTTCTTGAAGCATCCTTGCTGATGCTGGCGTCGCACAACATTTTGAACCCTGCTAATGGTGCGCCAATTACGGTGCCTTCGCAGGACATGGTGTTAGGCTTATACTACGTAACGAAAGGTCGCAAGAGCATTCCTGAGTACCCAATTGCGGGCGAGGGAATGACGTTCTACGGTGCCGAAGAAGTTATTATCGGTATCAACGAAGGCAAAGTTTCTAAGCACGCCAATATCAAATGCCGGGTGAAGGTCCGGGACGAGAATGGTGAGCTTGTATATAAAGTCATCGATACGGTTGCCGGTCGGTTGTTGTTCAACCAAGCGGTGCCCGAAGAAGTAGGCTTTATTAACGAACTGCTGACAAAGAAGAAACTGCAGCAGATTATTGCCTTGATCTTCAAGATATCAGGTGGGGCACGTACGGCTCAGTTCCTTGATGAGATTAAGGAACTCGGTTTCCAGATGGCGTTCAAAGGTGGCTTGTCCATTGGTTTGAGTGACGTTATGATTCCTGATGCTAAGCAGGGATTAGTGGCGGAAGCGCAGGCTGAGGTGCAAACTGTCTGGGATAACTACCTGATGGGTCTGATTACGGAGAACGAACGCTATAACCAGGTCATCGACATTTGGACGCGGGTAAACTCACGCCTGACCGAGACCTTGATGAAGCAGCTCGAAGCCGATCAGGGTGGTTTCAATTCAATTTACATGATGATGCACTCGGGTGCCCGTGGTTCCCGTGAGCAAATTCGTCAGTTAGGTGGTATGCGGGGTCTGATGGCCAAGCCGCAGAAAAACCTGCAGGGTTCAGTTGGTGAGATTATCGAAAACCCAATTTTGTCGAACTTCAAAGAGGGTCTCGACGTGTTGGAGTACTTTATCTCGACGCACGGTGCCCGGAAAGGTTTGGCCGATACGGCGTTGAAAACAGCCGATGCCGGTTATCTGACCCGTCGTTTGCACGACGTAGCGCAGGACGTAATCATCAGCGAAGATGATTGTGGTACACTGCGTGGCTTGCAGGTGTCAGCACTCAAAGACAACGAGGATATCGTTGAACCTTTGTCAGAGCGTATTCTGGGCCGTACAACGGTCCACGATATTTACGATCCGCTGCTGAAAAACGACGCTGGGAAACCTTTGTTAATTCTTGCTTCCGGTGAGTTGATTACCGAAGAAGTAGCCGCGCAGATCGATGAAACGAGCATTGAAACTGTCGAAATCCGCTCTGTACTGACGTGCGAATCACGGCAGGGTGTTTGTGCTAAATGCTACGGTCGTAACCTGGCTTCGGGCCGCATGGTCGACATCGGCGAAGCCGTCGGTGTTATTGCCTCGCAGTCGATTGGTGAGCCGGGTACACAGTTGACCCTACGTACCTTCCACGTGGGTGGTACAGCATCTAACATCGCGGTTGATGCGTCGATCAAAGCAAAGTTTGACGGACTCATTGAGTTTGAAGAAATGCGCATGGTTGAGTCGCAGGATAACGAAGGCAATCCGCAGACGGTCGTGATGGGCCGTTCTGGCGAGATCCGAATTGTGAATCCGGACGACCACAATCTTGTGCTGATCAGCAACAATATTCCTTATGGCGCCTTCCTGCGGGTGAAAGACGGTGATATGGTGAAAAAAGGTGACGATATCTGCGCCTGGGATCCATACAATGCCGTTATTCTATCCGAATTAACGGGTTCGCTCACCTTTGATGCTGTGGAAGATGGTATTACATACCGTGAAGAGTTCGACGAACAGACGGGCTTTCAGGAGAAAGTAATTATCGAAACCCGCGACAAAGCGAAAAACCCGGCCATTGTTGTCAATGGTACGAGCACGTTGTTGCTTCACCTCGACGAAACAGGCAATGGTCAGTTGCAAAAAAGCTATAACCTGCCCGTTGGTTCACGTCTGGTCGTAAAAGAAGGACAGGCAATCAAAGCAGGTCAGCCGCTCGCAAAAATCCCGCGTAACGTTGGTAAAACCCGTGACATTACGGGTGGTCTGCCGCGTGTAACGGAATTATTCGAAGCTCGTAATCCGTCGAACCCGGCCGTTGTAAGTGAGATTGATGGCGTTGTTACGTATGGTGCCATTAAGCGGGGTAACCGTGAAATTTTCATCGAGTCGAAAGACGGTACGCGGAAGAAGTACCTGGTTCCACTGTCAAAATTTATCCTCGTGCAGGATAATGATTTCGTGCGGGCAGGTGCACCGTTGTCCGACGGGGCCATTACGCCGAGCGACATTCTGGCCATCAAAGGGCCAACGGCCGTTCAGGAATATCTGGTCAATGAGATTCAGGAAGTATACCGCTTGCAGGGCGTTAAAATCAACGACAAGCACATTGAAGCCATTGTTCGGCAAATGATGCAGAAAGTTGAAATTATCGACTCGGGCGATACTAACTTCTTGGAAGGTCAGGTAGTCGACAAGTGGTCGTTCCGTGAGGAAAACGATAAGATGCTGGATGCCAAAGTGGTGATGGATGCGGGTGATTCGGAAAACCTGAAGCCGGGCATGATTGTAACGACCCGCCGTCTGCGTGACGAGAATTCGAGCCTGAAACGTCGTGACATGGCCCTTGTGACTGTGCGTGATGCAATGGCGGCCGTTTCTCAGCCTACACTGATGGGTATCACTCAATCGTCTTTGGGTACCGATAGCTTCATCTCAGCGGCTTCGTTCCAGGAAACTACGAAAGTCTTAAGCGAAGCGTCGATCCGGGGCAAGCGCGATGTACTTGATGGCTTGAAAGAGAACGTGATCGTTGGTCACCTGATTCCGGCCGGTACTGGTCTGCGACGTTACCAAAACGCGATCATCGGCTCGATAGAAGAACTCGAAACGATTACTGAATCAAAAGAGCAGTTTACCCTCAGCAAGAAAAAAGCTACAGTATAATAAGGCCGATATAATTCCTTATAAAAATGCCTCAACCATTATTGGTTGGGGCATTTTTATAAGGAATAGCCGTACTTTTGATCAAAATGATTAAGCTGTATGACTCCTCCACAAGAAAATCCTGAAGGCGCAATTGACGTTGAATTAAGCGAAGAAATAGCCGAAGGCACTTACGCTAACCTGGCCATGATTGCCCACTCTAACAGTGAATTTATCCTGGACTTTATCCGATTGATGCCGGGAGTTCCTAAAGCAAAAGTGAAAGCCCGGGTCATTCTGACTCCCGAACATGCCAAGCGGCTGCTGGAAGCATTACGTGAAAACATTAGCCGGTTTGAGGAAGCCTACGGCGATATCAATCATCCTACCGATACGTTCCGGTTTCCAAATGGTGGTTTTGGTGGGCCAGTCGGACAGGCGTAAGTTAAGAACAAGGCCAGGTCGTTTGTATGCGGTTTGAATAAATACAATCGGCAAATGGTTGTTGACAATCGATTGATTTTCCGTATCTTTGCACCTCAAAATTCGGGAAGACTGTTTTTCGTAAACTCAATTTAATAATGCCTACCATACAACAATTGGTGCGCAAGGGCCGTGAGAAACTGGTCGACAA
>JAQBNX010000729.1 GCA_028288385.1 Spirosoma sp. | reverse complement strand
CTTTGGCTACCTGCCGTTCGCACAGTCCGGCGGGCAGTTGCTGTTCCATTTGGTCAGTCGCCTTTACGAGCAGACCTCGGTTATCGTCACCACCAACCTCGCCTTTGGCGAATGGCCGAGCGTGTTCAGCGACGCCAAGATGACCACCGCGCTGCTGGATCGGCTGACGCATCACTGCGACATCATCAAGACCGGCAACGACAGCTGGCGGTTCAAGAACCGCGCCTGACCCCCCCTAGCAGCAACGGCGCCGCCCGGGTCGTCCGCCCCTCCGCCTACGGCTCCAGGGCGGACGACCCGGGCTAATACCGCGCGCCAGCAAGGGGTCCTTTTGGGCGCCGATAAGGGGTTCCAATCCAACGCCGATTGACACCATGTACAGGCCGACGATGTCCTCGGCCTTCTCGGCGAAGGCCGGATCATTGGCCCGCTTGAAGCTTTACAGCCGGTGCGGCTGCAACCGATGCGCGTCCCAGATGCGCTGCACGGAGCGTAGGCTGATGCCGCTGGCTCGGGCCATCGCCTGGCCGGTCCAATGGGTGGCCTGGCCGCGCGGGTCGGAGCAGGTGAGCGCCGACACCTTCGCCACGGTTGCGGTCGGCACCGGCGCTCTGCCGGGCAGACCTCAGTCGCGCAGCAGGCCGTCCACACCAGCCTGGGCGTAGCGCCCCTGCCAACGTCAGACTGCCGGTCGGCTTGCCGCGGCCTGACGGGCTACCTCAGCAACCGGCAGCCGATCGACAGACAGCGGGACAATCAAAGCGCGCTAGACATGCTTTTGCCGGCGGTTCCGGTCCGCCGCGATCGCCGCCAGTCGCGCACAATCACCAGCATCAACAATCACGCATACTTCCTGGACCATTCGCCCAGCTTGGCATGCCTCAACAGCGCCGTGAATCGTCCGTCTATGTCACTGCACTAGCATCGCCGGGATAGCCTCGCGCAGCTGTAGTAACCGGCCAAGCCAGCCAAAATCATAGAGTTACAGCGCAAAGCAAACCGGTTATGGCCTTCGTGCCAGCTCTCGGCTATAGCGGAAACGCCTAACTAATTCCGAGGGCGGAATCTCAGGGAGAAAACGTCCGGGCCTCAGCCCCTAACGCGAGGAGAAAAGGAAGAGCCCAGAGCAGAAAAGGTATGATGCGGGACATGACAACCTCCATACCACCAATCTAACGCTTGGGGGCAAGCCTTTCAAGCACCGTCAAAAGCTCGTCCACCCTCGAAAGCTCGGCGGCGCCCAAAAGGCTTCCACTAAGCAAACCGCCGTTCAACGCCCCTATTCCAAATTTCGGCCGTCCGTCTGGCCGCAGTTCTCGGTCACGCTCATTTCGTGCAGCTTCCACAACTTGGGTCAGCATTGGCTTGGCCTTGTTAAGACTTTCCCTTGCTCGGCTTAAATCGCTGTCAACTAAACTAACACCATTGCTTTGACGCAAATTCTCTATTCCTCTTCGCAGCAAAATTTCAGCGTGCGTACGAAGAAACATCCCTTTCCAATATTCTGGTTGCTGACGCCAAGCTGGAATAGTCGCAAAACAATCATCTGGTAGATTTGAGTATTGCCCTATTTCATCAATTAATTGATCATCCCCCCTCGTAATATTTTGCATTGTTCTAGCTATTGATGCGCGAGTTGTAGCGTAAAAAAGGTGTATGGTTTCTTCGGTTTGGCGATAGATATCATTGCTGGTCGGCCCTCCCCCACAATTATTGCGTTCGTACCATCGCCCTATGTTAGGTCGGAGCCGTTCTATATTTTTTGTAGCAACTTCCAGTAAGGGACGATAACTAGGCACTTGTTCCACTCCACGCTCAGTGCTCATTAAAGCGTCAAGCGAAGCAACTGCCCTCACTTGCATCCAGGTTGAGAAACTTGCTTCTAGTGAATTTTGCACTTGTCTTGTGACAGGTGCAATTTCAGCGTCATCTAACCAACTTGCTAGTATCGAAATACCAGACTCCATTGCGCCAATGCTGGTGAACAATGACGCAGTAGCCATTGCACCATATGGCGTAATTTTTAAAGCTTTCTGAAAATCAGCGGTAGTAGTATGAGATGCGTCAAAATCACTTAGAACGTATCTTATGTCGTCTGCCCACCAACGAGGGTTACAAAAATTGTAAATTATATTTCCCGTCTCATTATTCGACGATGAATACTCAAAGCCTAATATTGATTCTTGAGATTGATTAGCGCTTGTGAGCACTGCATCCAGAGAAACACTTAAACGATCGGGTCTCGCTGATAGAGAAGGTCTAGAACCAAATCTCAATTTTGACGAATTCATTACCATAAAATTTCGAATCACCGAGTGATTGTCTATAACGAGTAATCTAAAGTCATGTATGTCAGTTGCATATTGAGCTATGCAACGTAGCGCAGGATCAAGAGTGCTGAAAAATCTGAACTGCTCTCCCAGAGAAACTGCCCACTCGCCGTGTCGTGACGGATCATCTCCCCACAATGCCAATTGATCATAAAATTGTTGCCTAACATTTGTAGCCGCATTCATTTCTGGTAAAGAAAAATATACTATAGCAAGAACGTCGCGAATAATAGTAGGTGCAGTTGCATAAGTTATTTGGCCGCTTCTAAGTGACCGAATAATTTCAGATCGGTTTGGAGCAGTTTCGTGACGCAGCGTAGCTAAAGGACGCGAAAATGCGAGAATTTGCTCGGCCGCCAGTACGGGAGTACGAGGATCTTCACGAAATGTTGGAACGGTAGATCCAGATGTAAATACCGCACCCATATCTATATTTCTATTGGAACGATCTATCGTTAATTTAGCGATGCCTGCAATTTCAATATTTGTTGCTCCGTTCATCCAACGGTCAAAATAAGGAAACACTGCGGCTACGACCAATAAGAAGCCAAGTATTATACTTAGAAATCTGAATCTAGATTCATGCGCGTCTTTTGTTTCTTTATCAATTTTTGAGACTATAATAAAATTTAACATTATCCAGGGAGTCATTATTATTGCTAGAAATGATCCCATCAGTAGATCTGATAACATGATTCGGCCAATTAATTCTCTTGTGAATTTAAAATTAGTGCCACTAAATTGCTTGAGATAGTCGAAGGTTGCAAGACCGACCCCAAAAAGCAGTGTTGTTATAGCAATTACAATAATAATTTTTTGGAATGCACTCTCCCGATAAATTGATACTGGACTACGGAGGTCAGAAACAACCGACATGGTAGTCCTAACAGCCGCAGCCACACCAAGAGATATTGCGGACAGCAAAATCGCCAGGGTAAGAACGGTGATGAAATTTGCCATTCGGAATGGACCCATTCAACTGGTTTAATCTCAAGTGCTGGATCAATTCAGGTTTGCATTGTGCCTGAATTTCGGCAGTTCGTTCGCAGGCCGTCACCACAAAATCATGAGAGCGATCAAGCTACGAGGGCTCACCGACAATGGCATAGCCTTCGCCGACCTGCGGAAGTACCGCGATGGCCCCGCCTTGCAGTGGATAGGTCGCATCTTCGAGCGCGTCTGCTGCAAACACGAAATTAAGCACAAACTCAGCAAGTCCCATATCTTTGGACCGGTGGCCAAACCGAGCGGACAAACCGCACCGCCAAGTGATATGCCAAAGCTCTCTCGTCCTAACACTCACCGTCGCGCAGTCAACATCTGCCCAAGCCGCGCGGCGGCAAAGAAGTTAGGGCTTCGGGATGGGCAGTTCTATATCCACATAGAGGTCCTCCAATCCCGGCACAGTTCCCTCGCTCAACACAATTGTTGGCGCTACCGCTTCGGGGCGCCGCTCGATGCCGGTGTCGCTGCGAACAACCGCCTCACCCACCATCTCCGCAAGCCGCTTGAGGATAGAGTGGCGCGGCAGTGACTTTTCCCAATGCAGCTTGGTCGCGGTGGTCTGACTGACAGTCACCAGCGCCAAGCGCAGCCGGCGCATTGACTCCAGCCCGCCCTCCATGAGTGTGGCGTTGTGGCTCGCGTGGTGGCCCACCTTGTAGATCTCGGTGCGAGCGATGAGGTCGGCGCCGCTCACGCGTCGCCCGTGGTAATCTGGCCACACTACATCGCGCCAGGACAGCCAATTGCCGATCTGCGCGTCGCCTGCGAACAGCGCCACCGGGTTGTCCCGCGCCGTCGCCGGCCCGAGCTCCAGCGCGAGCACAAGCGAGGTGTTGTTAGTCAGTCGGTCGTGCTTGAGCGCGAAGGCCTCCGCAGAGCCGAGATGGGCAAGACCGATGCGGCGGAAATCCTGTGTCGGCTCCTCGTCGCGCGCCGCGCCCGGCGCCGCGTTGTTCCAGTAGCGGCGTTGGAAAAACGCCATACCGCGCGTGTCCGCGAGCCGGATCTGGAATGACGTTTTGAACGGAGGGTCGCTGTTCGACGCCTCCAGGGCCACTCCCACGGCCGCGACGTTCCGCTCCGCCGCGGCAAGGCCGGCGAGCGGGTAGCCCTCGCCTGGCCGCCTTGGCTGGTCGCGGCGCAGCAGCGAAAGGTCGCGCGGCGGCCCAAGCACGAAGATTCGCCATTCCCCACCCGGCCCTTCAATGGGCGGCGCGCCGGGCGACAGGTAGCGCACGCGCCCGCGGCCGAGTGCCAGCAGCGCCACGGCCGCGTCGCGGGCGCGCTCGCCCATGCCAGGGCTTTCGCCGAAGAAGCCGAACAGCGCCGATAGCCGGTCGCGGAGCGCTACCGCCTCGGCTATATGCTCTGGATCGGGTGTTTCCAGCCGCGCGCGCGCGGCCCACAGTGCGTCCTGCGCTTTACTGCGCAGCCCGAGAAGCTCACGGGCAACCGGCTCGTTTACGATATCCTCCGCCCAGGAGCACCAGACGGCGTCTGCCTCGCACTGTTCGAAAGCCGCCTTGCCCTGGAGGAAGCCGGACAGGTGATCCCAGTGCTCGTGCGTGCCGACGACAGCGTTGAGCCGGCCCCTCGTGACGGCCGCAATATCCGCGGCGGCGGCTTCAGTGCGCCACGGGTCGCGGTTCCCTTCTGGCCCGGTACGCTCGGAGGTGTGGGTGCCGCAGTCGATAAGCAGATGGAACGGCGTCCCGGCCGCGCCGGGCAGAGTGAGCAGGAAGCAATCGCCGATACCGAGGCGGTACATACGGATGCGCAGACAGTCGAATGGCGCCACCTTGGCGTCCGGGGACGCCTTGCCCGGCTTAACGGCCGCGTTTTTCTTGGGCGCCTTCTTGGTGGGGCGTGGGGCGGTCATGGTGCCTAATCCCTCCCGTGCAGCAGGGCAAAGGGCTCTTCGGCGTCGGCCAGCGCCGCCCCGCCGACATAGCCCGCAACTTCCGCCTTCTCGCGCGCCTCGGCGCGAAAGCAGAGCTCTTTTGCGGTTCGCGTCGGGTGGCCCACGCGCTTCGACACGACGTAGCGTGCTGCCTGGTGCTCGCGGTCCCAGATGATTGTGCAGCCGCCACGCAGAAACTCCTCCGATCCTTCGGGCCACCAGCGCTGGGTGATCTCGATCACCGTGTCGGCGAGCAGTTCACCGTCCGGGCCGACACGCCGCGCCGGCCGGACGGAATGCACCTCAATCCGCGAGAAAGTGCCGCGCCGTCCCTCTGACTTGTCGGCGCGGCGCCGTCCGTCCGGCCCCGCGGGCTCGTCGTCGTCGTCGAAGTCGAACAGGCCGAGCTCCCTGCACAGCGCCTGGCGCGGGGCGTCGGGGAGGCGGTCGATAGCGACCTTAAGTGTCCGCGCGTCTTCGCGTGAGGCCTGCCACGCCGCCAGCCGGTCACCGTCGAGGCGCCACCGGGCCGACATGGCGGCGATCACTTCCCGCAGCGGCGCCAGCGCTTCCGGGTTAAACGGCCCACTCCAGACCAGCGCGGTTGGTGACCAAGTTTCAACGTCGGGCGGGCGAATGCCGCGTTTGCGGAAGCCGTCAATCAGCGCCACGCGGTAGCCGCGTCGATCCTCGGGGAGGAGGTCGCGGTCGGCGGTAATAAGCGCGCGCAGGTACTCGCCGAAGGTTGGCTCGACGGGTGGGCAGTAATCGAGGGCGCGCACGCACATCCGCAGGAAGTGACCTGCGACTGTCGCTGCCTCCTGCGCGAGACGCTCGGCCAGCTCATACGGGATCTCTCCCGGAGGCAGCACGCCGGTGCCGTTGCTGGCCAGCCTAAACAGCCCGTCGGCACGCTCGTTGTAGGCGCGGAGGTAGCCGTCGAACACGGCCGCGACAAGCACCTCGCCCAGCGCGTGCTCGCCCTTGTTTCTCGCCTCCTCGAAGTCGGTTGGCTTGGGGGGGGTGCGGAGCGCGTCGCGCAGCGCGCCGCGCTGGCCGACCGCCTCGCCGAACTGCCGCGCCAGTTTGCCGAGGGCGGAGGCGATGCCCGGCCGGCCCTTGGCGCGCCGGATCTCGAGGGCGATCAGCCGGGGCATGGTGAAGTGCTGAAACAGCGCGACAAGGTCGGAGAACGCCTCATGCAGTGCAAAGGCCTCCGGATTTGCCGCCTCGCGCCAGCGCGGGTGCAGCCCATCGAGTAGCGCGTGCGAGGTCTCATGCGCCACAATGTCGTGCGACAGGCAGGTAAACACCATGCCGTCGTGAAGGACCGAGCTGCCTGGTTCACTTTGCGCGCGGAAGTAGCCAAAGAGCAGGGCGCGACGCGCAGGGCTGTAGTAAGCGTTGGCCTCGCGGATCGCGTGCGGGTAGATGCGCAGCCGCCGGATAAAGCCGCGGCGGAACGCGGCGTCGCCCACACGTTCTGCGCGCTCCGCCCAAAAGGGGGTGCGCCCGAGCGCGCGACGGAACACCTCCACCGTGCGCATCGCCACGGCGTATGCCATCTGCTGATGGAACTGCGGCGAGCCCTCGCTCGGCACCAATCCGTCCTGCGCCAACACCTCCGGGCGCGACAAATCCACGGGCGCGTAGGCGAGACCCGAGGCGGCGTCGATGTCGATAACTTCGATGTACTCGCCGACCGGTCCAGGCTCAAGCGCTTCCCACGGCACGGCTACGGTATCCGTGGCGAGGTCGCGCGTGTCCATTGCGGCGGCCAGGGTCGGGTCGATGGCAAAGATGCGTAGCCGTCGGTGCGCGGGCGGCGCAATCGTTGGCATTTCTTCGCCGCCCGCAGGCGCGTTGCGCGCGGATGGGGTCTTGGCGGGTGCATACGTCGCCGTTACCTCGGTGGGCGCAGCGCTGACCACCGAGGCGGGCAGCGCTTCGCGCAGCGCTGCCTTCAGCGCGGCGGAGGCGAGCAGGTCGTCCGCCAGTGCCTCCACCAGGCGCCGCCGCACAGCGCCCGACATACCGGCCGGGTCGTCGGGGTCGTGGCCGCCAAGCGCCTCGCGCACGGCTAGCGAGCGTTGCGCGAGCTGCGCAGCTTCAACCTCCAGCATCTCGGCGCGCGGGCCCGCGGCGACAACGCCGAAGCCGGTCAGCAGGCGCAGCGCGGCGAAGCGGGCCGTGTCCGCCTCCTCTGGCGCATACGCGTCGGCGCGCGGAGGAAGGTCGAGCGCAGCGCGCGCGTCGAGCACGCCGCGGCCAAAATGTCTATGTGGTGCGTTGCCCGGCGCGGGTCGCGCCGCGGCAGCGAACAACGCGTGGCGCACTGCCTCCACCCGCCGCCAGCCCGGCAGGGCGGCCAACGCCGTGGCGTGCCGCTCGAGCCATAGGGCCGCGGCCGCCGCGACCTGCGGCGTCGCGGCCGAGGTGCCGCCACCGTCCTGGTCCACCACTGTGCCGGCGCCACGCCGCGCCCAGGGTATATTAGGGGTCCAGGCCGCGAGAGAAGTGCGCATTTTGCTCGCCGGTCCGTAGCAGCCGGCCATGAGCTGCACCGGCAGGTCGGCGTAGGGCGAGCCGTCGGCGCGTATCCCCGCCACCGCGAGGACGCGGCGGAAGCGCGCTGGGAAGACGACAGACTCCACCGGCAGACCGCCAAAATTGTTGCCCGCAGCGGTGACGACGACGACCCCAGCCTCATAAAGCGCATTCGCCGCGTCGGCCCAAGCCTTGGAAGCGAGGCCGCCCATGCTCATGCTGACGACGTCGCAACGCGCCTGCGCGTCGCCGTGCCAACCGAGCACCGTGTCCATCGCCTCCGCCAGCGCCGAAGTTCGAACCAGCACAACGCGCGGGCAGACGCGGAAGGGCACGACTTCAAAGCCACGCGCGCCGCCGTAGGTGCGTCCCGCGAGGATGGCGAGCGTCGCCGTGCCGTGGCCCGGGTTGGCAAGCGTACCGTCGACGCGGTCTGCCGCCTCGCGCCCAGGTCGGCCTTGCGTGTCACGTTCGACGAAGTTGCGCGCGAGGTCGCCGCGCAACCGCTCTGGACAGGTGGTGTGGTCCGCGTCAAAGCCGGTGTCGAAATGGGCAATGCGCGTTGCGGGCGGTCGGGAGCCGAGGTGGCGCGCCAGTTCTTCGCGCGCCGCGGCGAGACCCGAGAATTCGCGCCGCAGAAACCAGTTATCTTCTGGTTCACTGCTGGTTGGCCCTCGCGGATGGTCTGTGCGCTGTGGGTTCCCGGCGAGGGAAGTGCGGGGCGGGTCGTCATGGTTACGGGAGGACCACTCGATGTCGGGCTCGGCGAAGGCGATGCCAGAACTCGCGCCGAAGCCCAACCCCTCCCGCAGTAGCGCGTGGCACGCATCCCAAGGGTTTCCCCCCTCTGGCAGATCGCCCGTGATATGCCAAGCTGGGGCCGCGCCGGCGGCGAATCCCATGGCGTCCGCACCCGCGGCGGCGGTAGCGGGCATGAGCGGGCGCAACGGGGCTTCGACGGCTCGCGTGTCGAAGCCTTGGAGCCGGAGGCGTTGTGCGCCGAGGCTGGTTTGGATGAGCAAACGCATGGGTTTGTGCCTTTCAATCCCGCGTTGAAAGCGGGGGTCGGGGTGGCACGGCGGCGAAGCCCATTGCCGCGGCAAGTCGCGGCGAGTTCACTCCATCGGGCCGGCGCGCGCATTCATCGTGGGCGTACCAAAAGCGCTCCGCGCGCAGCGACTCGTTTGTGCCTGGACCGGCCATCCAAAAGTGGAGTCCCTCGCTGCGTCGACTGCCCGCACCGACTGCAACAGGCCGGTTGAAGTCTTGCGTGAGCGCGAGCACGCCGAAGGTGCCGAGGCCGAAGCTCGTGGTCACGCCGGCCCGCGCGGCGCCGCCTGAATCGCCGGTGATGCCGCTTAGCAACGCGGCCAGCCGCGCCCCGGCCTCCTCGCGCTGCTTCGCGGGGTCAGTGCCTTGTGCGCGCAGGGCGTCCGCTGTTGGCGTTCCACCGGCAAGCTGGGGCAGCTGCGGTGCCTGTGGCTGATGTGGCAAGATGCTCTGCAGGTCCACCGCCGCGCGGATCGCCTGCTCGGCAGAGCGTGTAAAGCTGTACTCGACCCGGCCTGCATACACGACGCGGTTGATGACCACGACCTCTACCCGCTCGGCGGCCAAGCGCGCGAAGTCGCCATGGCAGGCCGCGCGGACTAGCTCGGGCCGCGTCTGCCCGAATTCTGCGAGGTCGCGTATCAGCGCCTCCGCCCAAACGACATTGGTGATGGGCTCCCGCACCTGGCCGTGCCGGCGGGCTGGCTCACCGCGCAGGAGCCGGTCGAAGCGCCAACCGTCAAGCAATAGTTCCTGCATGTTGTCGAGCTTGATTGAAACGGCAGTCTGGCTGCTCGCACCGAGACCGAGGCGAGCACCGAAGTTGCCGAAGAGGCCCGACGCGCCGAGCTGGCCCGCGGTGATCCGCCCCACCGTGAGCGCCGGGATGGCAGAGCGCTGTAGACGCAGTGGACAGTTGGTGTCGGCGTGGCCGATCTCGCGGCCTTCGCAAACCGTAGAGGTGTCCACGCCCCCGCCGGCTGGTTTGCCGTCCGTGCCGCGCCGCTCCGGAAGTGGGCGGATTTGTGGACGCCGGCTTTGCTGGTCCTGCAGCAAGTCCAGCACGTCCTCATGGTGGAAGGATCCGATGCGCAGCAGGCTAAATCGCGCAACAGGGGCGCTGCCGTCGCGCGGCGGGACGTGGAGGTACACGTCGCCGACCCGCACGTCTTCGCTCATCGGGTAGAAGGCGAACATATTAAGACGACGCATCGCGTCGCTCCACTGCTCCTCTACGTTGATTTCTGGTGGCTTTGTACAACCTAAGAGAAGGACAATAAGGGCTATTACTGCCGTGGCGCGAAGCGTCATGTTGCCCTCCTTTGTTTGAGCGATGTGCGATCCGACACTGCCGCGAACACCTAACCAAGTTAGGTTATCGTATCGCAAGTTTTATTTGTTGCTTGTCTATCTTAGGCGGCCGATCTGGGCCCTCCTTCCTTTGGCGGGCCTGAACGTGCTGGGTCAGTCTGAAGCGGGAACTTCAAGCGAAGTTAAGGATAGCGCTAACGACTGTGAGAATGTCGACGCTGCCTGAAGAGGCTGACCCCGTTAATGACTGGCCTCATGCCATCGCGTCGAAATGTCGCCGTCCCTGGCAGCGTTTGACGGTCCAGACATGGAAGTGACCTCATAGGAGCTTGAGACATTCGTCCCGTCACAGCGCTGTCCCCTTGGCCTGACCGCTGAACCACTTCCACCAGGAGCGGCGCGGAGCATAGGATCGCCGCAGCGAAGCGGGCTGGCAGGCGCAGCATGGTGGCGGTCCTGTGGCTGGAGCCTCGCCAGTCTAGCCGACCTCCCGCTTTGTCGCCTCAAACCCATAATTGGCCGGATTCGAGCGAAGATCCGTGAGACAGGAAATGCTTATTTGATCGCGCAATAACCGTATCAAGCCGGCTATGGATTGACCTGCTGGCAGGGGCTTCGTCCCTGACGTTGAGGTTAGTACGTAGATCAAGCAGATTTTTACCGTTGTACGACTGGTGGTACGGGCAGAACGTAATGCCATCTGCTAAATTTAAAGTTTTTGGGTGACTTTGAATTGCATATTTGGCATTATAGCGGTCAGTGATGAATAGACGTTGAAGCAACGCGAATGCCTTCCCATCACAGAAAGGATAAAAGAAATTATGCACACATTGGATCAGCGTCAGCCCAATAAATCCAAAATAATAACATAATACCGTGCATAAATATAGCGAGACACTGACTGCTGCGATACTTGCCTGCGCCGCTTATCATAAGCAGTTATTTGAACTACCGAAAAACGCCATACAGATTGGTGCTCACGCAGCAAAACTAGAGAAATTCTTAACCACTTCTCTAAATGCTCAAGCTATTATTTGTGAATCACTTTTCCCTGGATGGTACGCCGACCTGCAGAATCCTGGATATTTAATCCGACAAGCGCCCCCAGCTTTTTTTCGCGTGCCCGCACATTTGGTCGCGGTATTTCCTAACGGTGACATACTTCAAAGAATTTGGGAGCTAGCAAACGCGGTACGTATACACAGCTCATCAATTGTCTGTCTAAGTGGAAGTAATGTTGTAAAACAAATTTTTGAACATGTAGATGATGTAGATTTTTGTGAGTATTTACCTCTTTCTGGCGGCAATGCCGTTGCGGATGCAGTGATGTCTCGGGCGGGGGGAAGTGATAATCTGATTTGTACTGCAGTTAATGCATGTGGATTAGAATGGACACCGACCAGCAATAATATTGAATTTCGAGATTCACTAGTGAGCACTGATTTTAGAATTGTTGATCGATCGACGCTAAAAATGGATTTTATTTCTCGGGCCGCTGAAATTCGTCCACAGGATGTTACAAATTTAGCTATCATTTGCGACGAAGATTTTAAAAGTTCTGGTTTTTCTAAAACTTTTTCTTTTCAAGAGGCACATGTTTCAGCAAGCGATTATGTCCCCAATAAACTTTCTAATGCCTCTGAGATGGGTCGTTACGTATGGTGGCTAACCACTCAGGTTAAAAAATATAAGCAAGAGCGAAATTTGGTCAAAGCTCTAAAACGTGCTCTTAGCTTGACTCGAGTATGCTGGATGCACAATTTCAGCGATGAAATAAAAGATTTTTTGTCGAAAACCTGCCTTACAATAGATCAGGAAATCGCAACTTCAAAAGTGATGAAATCGAGAATGGCCACGCAGGCAAATGTTAGTTGGTCTGGTGAACTTGAAAAAATAGATGCCCACATCGATTTATTAAACGCCGAACGACATGCTTTTTTATTCAAACAGAATGTCTTTTATCCTGGAGGAGAAGAGGTTGCGGCGATCAAAATATTGAGTGATATTTTAAAATATGTATCTGTAAAATCTGGAGGAGTGCTTCAATGATTGATCCATATCGAAGCGCCCTAGATGATATTATCAAGATGGCTCCTTTTGAGGCCAATGTCATAAAGCTTTTAGAAGCGAACCATTTTGATCGAGGCGGAAGTTTGGAGCGAGCAAAAAAATTACTGTCAGAGGCATCTGACGCGATGTCTGAAGTAAATGAAGCTATTTCATGGTTAATTAGTTCCGATGACAGACATCGCAGAGAAAAGCGCGACAGCTTCTGTTTCCACCGCAAGGATATCGCCTGGGGCGGCCAGCTCCTCACCCTCGAGACCGGCAAGGTCGCCCGCCAGGCCGATGGGGCCGTCATGGCCCGCCTCGGCGATACCATCGTGCTCTGCACCGTGGTCGGCGCCCGCTCGGTGAAGCCGGGCCAGGA
>JAQBNX010000421.1 GCA_028288385.1 Spirosoma sp. | reverse complement strand
CATCTCCCAAAAATAGACGTAGTGAATTAGTCGTCAGTTTGCAATAAAAACCATCGCCACAGGGCGTCTCATCTACTTTCGATACCAGTAGTGCCTGAGCAGTTGCGGCTGGTGGAATGAGGGGCTGCCCGGGCGGTTTTAGCCACAATCGCACTAACCCAATGGTAACCCGACCCGGCAGCGAGTATAACTCAAAAAAGTCAGCAAGCCGCTCAACAGCACCCAGCCCCTGCCCCAGCGATTTGGTCGTAGAAACGCCGTCCATCATCATTCGGGACGTATCAACCATGCCGGGGCCGTTGTCAGCGCTTATGATTTCTATACCAGCGTTGGTCGCTTCTGAAATAGTCCGCACGAGCAATTCGCCCGCCTGAGCATATTTAACCAGATTGGATGTTAGTTCAGCAATAATAATTTCTATTTCGCTGATTCGGACCGTAGCAAAACCCAAACTCATAGCCAACGCCCGAACGTCCCGCTTTATAATGGACACGTAGCTCCGGTCAACAACTGGATAGGAGCGGTGAAGAAAATTAGTCATTGACCCATTTTAATATGGTCACCGTCGTCCCCTCGCCGACCACACTAGTCAGATGAAATTCATCAGCCAACTGTTTAGCACCAGACAGCCCCAGCCCCATACCTATTCCCGTTGAGAAACCAGGTTGCATAGCCTGTTCGACGTTAGCGATGCCTGGGCCACGGTCAGAAAATAGTAGGCGAATGCCTATTTTTGAGTTACTTCGAATGCACTCAAGTTGCGCCTTTCCTTCGCCCCCATGCACGAGAATGTTTCGAGCCAGTTCGCTGGCCGCCGTGCTGAGTTTGGTTTGATCAAGCAGACTCATCCCCATTTGGGACGCCTGCTGGCGAATCTGGCCGGTGAGTTGAATCACATGGCTCCCCTCTAAAATTGCGAATGTTTCGCTGGTTAATACCTCAATCGTCGCTGGAATCGGCATCGGTGCTGACCGCCTGAGCGGCTCCTGTTTTGATTCGTAACAGGTCAAGACCTTTCTCTACGTTCAGGGCGGTGTAGACTCCCGTTAGGGACAGACCCAGTTCAACCAGTGTGATAGCTACGGCCGGCTGCATACCCACAACAACAGTTACCGCGTCCAGAATCCGAGCCATACTAGCAATATTGCTAAGAATACGGCCCATGAACGAATCTACAATGGAAACAGCAGATATGTCAATGAGTACACCCCGGGCATTCAGTTGGGTTATCTGACCAACTAAATCCGCTTCGAGGTCCAGAGCAAGCCGGTCATACAAATCAACCTGGATGGTAACCAGCAGAAACTGGCCCATTTTTAATATTGGTATCCGTTCCATCCATGAAGTGATTTATACTGAGCGGGCAGCAGATTTATTTACTTCGATCCGCAGTGTCCCAAAGGCATGCTTCAGCGCACTGGCCATCGTTGCCTTTGTTACTACGTGCGACAGGTCGATGCCTAAGTGCACAATGGTCTGCGCAATTTCGGCCCGGATCCCGCTAATAATGCACTCAGCCCCCATCAAACGAGTAGCGTTCACCGTTTTGATGAGGTGCTGTGCTACCATGGAGTCTACCGTTGGTACACCCGAAATGTCCAGAATCGCAATGCCGCTGCCTGTACGAACAATTTCCTGGAGCAGGTTTTCCATAACTACCAACGCACGGGAACTGTCCAGAGTACCAATTAAGGGCATCGCCAGTATACCATCCCAGATTTGCACAACGGGCGTTGCAATCTCGGTCATCTCGTCGGTCTGACGCAGGATAACCTCTTCACGTCCCTGAATGAATGATTCAAACGTAACAATGCCGAGGCTGTCGATAAATTTGCTGATGCGCATTGTCTCGGTCAGCAGGAGGTTCGGATCGTCCTTACGCTCATGCCGCAGCATCTCCAGCAGGGCGTCCTTTAAACTAAAAACGTACAGGCCGGTTTCGCGGGGTGTGAATCCCTGCCGGGCACGGGACATCGAAATATTAGTAAGCTGATCAATCAGGGGACTGAGCGACGGCGCATCGGGCATAGTCAACGTATCGTCGGTGAGTGTGTCAAACAGGCAGTCGAGAAGTTCTACAGACTGCGCCCGAAGGTCGTCATTGCTCATCAGGTCATCGCGCAGACTACCATCGGCCAGCTGATTTCGCATCCATAGAGTGAGTATCTGATTTTTTTTCGGGCGCAGCGTGCCAACGGTTGAGTCGTTCATTGATATGAGTTATTGCTCTTCAAATATAGGAACTGAACGTCATCTTTTATTGCTCTGCGGGTGGTACGTAGTTGCTGACTAAGCATTTATTATCCGCATGGTCAACAAAAAACCCACATCATGACTGATGTGGGTTTCGGGCTTATGGACCTTAAATCGGTTAGGCACTGGCCAATGCTTCGGCACCGCCCACGATTTCGAGGATTTCGGTTGTAATGGCGGCCTGACGAGTCCGGTTATAGATCAGTCGCAATTCTTTGAGCAACTCACCGGCATTTTCAGTGGCTTTGTCCATGGCCGTCATCCGGGCTCCGTGTTCCGATGCATTGGAATCCAGCACAGCTTTGTAGAGCTGCGTTTTCAACGTTTTAGGAATCAGTTCTCTAATAATTTCGGCCTCCGACGGCTCAAATGTGTAGTTTATGGAAGTGGTTGCACTACCCGGCTTAGCGGTCGCAACGATGGGCAGCATCTGCTCTGTCCGAACAATCTGCATGGCCGCGTTCTTAAACTCATTGTACACGATTTCCACTACGTCAAAGCGACCTGACGCGAAACCCGCCATAGCTTCTTCAGCAGCTGCTTTCACGGTCGTGAAACTCAGCGAACCAAATGCGTTGACATGCTCCGTATTAACAACAAAGCCCCGGCGATAAAACGCTTCGGCTCCCTTTTTGCCAATGGCCATAATCTCAACATTACCTGAGCGAGCCTGCGCAGCATACTTATCGTCGATTAGCGCAAGGGCCGCTTTCACCGCATTGGTATTGAATGCTCCACACAAACCTCGATCCGACGTAATGACGATAATCAACACCCGGCCAACAGTCCGCGTTTGCTTGTAAGGACTCTCCGACGCACTTTCAGCGCCAGCCGATACGGTACCTAGCATCTGGCTCAACTTGTTTGCGTAGGGTCTAAGCTGGGTAATGTTGTCCTGTGCCCGGCGCAACTTGGCAGCCGCCACCATTTTCATGGCTCTTGTAATCTGCTGCGTTGAGTTGATCGACGAAATGCGGGCGCGTACTTCTTTAAGACTTGCCATGTGATGGTTGGTGGATTCAGGCCGTTAATGAGCGGTTAACAACTAATTAACGACCTGATTTTTATGCGTATTGAGCCGAC
>JAQBNX010000397.1 GCA_028288385.1 Spirosoma sp. | reverse complement strand
TCGGTTCCGGCCCTATCCCCTCCCGATGGAGCGCCCATCGACCCCAGTCAGGAGTGGCTATCACCTGATTGTGAGTGGCGATAATCAAATTTTGACCGTATGTTATAAGCCCTAAGTAACCAAAAAGCCGCCAGTTATCCGGCGGCTTTTTGGTTACTACGTTAATTGCGGTAGTCTTTATCGTACGGAAACTGCCTGGATGCTTTACGCATAATGGTAGTAATAATTGTATTGGTATTGCTGCCAAAACCTCGTGACAGCGTCTTATCGTATTTCCAGAGCAGTTCGCCCGTTTTTCCGTCGTTAATGCTCAGGGTCGTTTTGCCCGTATTGGTTGAACCACTGAATCCAACCAGCAACGTCATGGCAACGGCCGCTTCGTTGGACATGGGTTGGGTGCTTTCAAACGTTCCCGAAACAACACCATCCACGTTCAGGATTTTTGCTAATTCTTCGGGCGTAAAACTGGACAGGGTCTCGTACGTAACAGCGTTACGTTCAAGCAGTGCGTTAGTACGGGCTGGGTCCTGCACGTCCACAATCAGGTCGTTGCTTTCCTTTCTCTTTAGAAAGTAGGAATGAACGGCACTTTGCACCCCTAATCCTTCGCGTTTTTCCAGCGCAGCTACGCCTGCCTGACCACCATTTTTCTCTACTTCCTTCGGCCGAAGCGTCAGCGTGGTTTTAAACGGAAGAATAGCCAGGATTTTGTGGTCTTTGGCCAGCGTCCTGAAATTAGCATTGGTGTAAATTTCGCGGGTTTGGGCCATACCAGCGATGGCCAGACTCAGCATCAGTACGGTAGCGATTACGTGTTTCATAGAATTAAGCGGTTAAAAGCGTAGCGTAGAGGAAAGTTGGTGGTTGATTAAGTCGGGAGGGTAACGCCCCTTTCCCATGACGATGTAAAGTTGGCAGGCAACCCAGGCAGAAGGAAGCCACAGAAGTTCTAACCGACAGAACAGCGGTTTGAAGTGCTATTTTGGGCGGATGAGTCGATGCGATGGGCTGTCTAGAAATCCGTCTGGCTGAATTTAACCATCATGTAGCTGCCAAAAAGCGGTATATTAACGTATCGGTCATTACGTTCAATGCCCGCCGGTTTGTAACAACGAAGCCCCGACCATCTGGCCGGGGCTTCGTTGTTGGTACTACAGAAACCGACTTAGTTATACACCCATGTTGAGAGTACTCAGCACCCCGTTCATGCTCCGAACAGCGTCAGCCGACTTATTGAAAGCGGCCTGCTCGTCGTCGGTCAGTTTGTAGTCGATAATTTCCTCCCATCCGTTACGTCCCAGCACCACGGGCACACCGAGGCAAATGTCTGACTGGCCATATTCGCCTTCCAGCAACACGGAGGAGGGGATAATTCGTTTTTGATCACGCACAATGCTCTCAACCATAATGGCTCCGGCAGCACCCGGTGCATACCAGGCCGACGTACCGATGAGACCCGTAAGTGTGGCACCACCCACCATAGTGTCGGCGGCTACTTTTTTCAGCGTCTCTTCGTCCAGAAACTGGCTCACCGGTACTCCCCCTTTGGTGGCCAGGCGCGTTAATGGAATCATGGTTGTGTCGCCATGACCGCCAATTACCGATGCCTGAATGTCATGGGGAGAGCAGTTCATGGCCAGTGATAGATACGTCTTAAACCGGGCCGAATCCAGTGCACCGCCCAACCCGATTATCCGGTTTTTTGGAATTCCCGACGACTTCAGGGCGAGGTACGTCATGGTATCCATTGGGTTCGAGATGATGATAAAAATAGCGTCGGGTGAGTGTTGGAGAATGTTTTCCGTTACGCCCTTCACAATACCCGCGTTGATGCCGATCAGGTCTTCGCGCGTCATGCCGGGCTTGCGCGGCAAACCCGATGTGATAACGACAACATCCGAACCGGCCGTTTTTTCGTAGTTATTGGTAGACCCCGTCAGATTAATGTCGCAGTCGAGCAGTGTCGATGCCTGGAGCATGTCGAGTGACTTACCTTCACTGATGCCCTCTTTGATGTCTAGCAGCACGACTTCGTGAGCAAGCTCCCGACGGGCAATGTTGTCGGCGCAGGTGGCCCCAACGGCCCCAGCACCTACTACAGTAACTTTCATACGGTATTCGGAATTAAAGGGTTAACAAGCGACCGCAAAAGTAAGGCCCCGTGTCGCCACAAACCAATAGGGTCCAATTAAACTTCTAAACCTGTTGCTCAATTTATTTACTAATAGTGGCTTTAATTCTGTTATAAAGACGTTAAATAGCTAACACCGATGAACGACAAATATAGTAGTCGGTTAAACGAAGGGTAGCTTCTGACGTCCAACGGGTAAAATCCACGAAAACAAATGGCAAATAAAAGTCTGGTAACGCGCATTTTGACTTCAATCTTTTTCAAACGGGCCAACATCGGCGCTGTTCGGTATGCCCGTAACAGCAAAAGTCTGTTCAACCTGATCCGGGATGCACTCAATAAAAGTGGTGGCCTATCGGGTAAAAACATAGCGGCTTTCCGCGAGCAGTTGGGCATCGTTACGCGGTTACTGAAAGCCTATGCCTCCGGCGAGTACCGTCAGTTGCCGTGGAAAACGCTGATTCGTATAATTGCGGTCTTGATTTATTTCGTTTCGCCCATTGATATTCTACCCGATTTTTTGCCGATCATTGGGTTAACTGACGACATTGCCCTGATGCTGTGGCTGTTTAGCGGTATGAGTGACGACATCGAGAAGTTTCGGCAGTGGGAGATGAGCATGACAACGTCAGGCGAACAAGCTTCGCATCGGTCGCGCCCGGAAATCCGGGAAACAATTAAGATTGGGTAAGTTTCACCTTGATTTAATTGATTCTACCAGAGAGTTTTCTATTTTTGCATACATTCAAATCCCGAGAATCATGTTTAGTACTAACGTTATAGCAATTATGGGTTTGGGCGGTCAGGAAATGATCTTCATTTTTCTGGCGTTGCTCCTGCTGTTCGGTGCGAAAAAAATTCCCGAACTCGCACGGGGATTAGGTAAAGGCATTCGTGAGTTCAAGGACGCCACCAAAGACGTTCGTGAAAATATCGAAGATGGACTGAAAGAATCAGATCCAACGAAATAAAAGTACTGGTTTACAAACAGACAATCGAGCAGCCCCCACCTGGACTGCTCGATTGTCTGTTTCTGTATATATGGGCGTTTTAGTACTTTTGACGTTTAACAGGTACTTATACCCAACTAATAAACGTGTAATCTTATAACCTACTGCCGCTGGTTTTGACCCTTTACCGAACCTTCTCCGCCGTTCAGGCCGATCTTAAAACCGGCACCATCACCTGCCGTCAACTGGTGGAATACTATCTGGCCCGCATTGAGGAAAACCGCCAGCTAAACGTATTCATTGACGTATATGCCGAGGAGAGTCTGGAGCGAGCCAACCAGATCGACAAAAAGCTGGCGAACGGCAGTGCAGGCCGATTAGCCGGGATGGTTATCGGTATCAAGGACGTACTGTCTTATGCCGGGCACGGGGTTCAGGCGGGTAGTCGAATTCTCGACAACTTCACGGCCCAATTTACGGCCACGGCGGTGCAGCAGCTACTGGACGAAGATGCCATTATCATTGGACGGCAGAACTGCGATGAATTTGCCATGGGTTCATCGAATGAGAACTCGGCCTTTGGCCCCGTCAGGAATGCAGCGGACACCAGTCGGGTGCCGGGTGGATCGAGTGGCGGTTCGGCGGTTGCAGTGCAGGCCGGTCTTTGTTTAGCCAGCATAGGTTCTGATACTGGGGGGTCGGTTCGGCAGCCGGCTGCGTTTTGTGGGGTTGTGGGTCTTAAACCCACCTATGGACGAATCAGCCGGTGGGGTTTAATAGCCTATGCATCGTCCTTTGATTGCATCGGCCCCATTGCAAATACAATCGATGACGTGGCCTTGCTGCTCGAAATTATGGCTGGTCCTGACGAGTTCGACAGCACCGGATCGAGCCAACCCGTGGCCGCATATACCCAGACGCAACTGCCCAACCTTAATAACGGTTCCGCTAAGCCGACCCCATTGCGCATTGCTTATTTGCGCGAGGGCGTCGAAAGTGAGGGGGTGGATAGGAGCATTCGTGAAGCTACCCAGCGCCGGATCGACGAACTGCGGAGCCTGGGCCACACAGTAAAATCGGTTGATCTCTCCTTACTAAAATACCTGCTCCCGACGTATTACGTACTGACTACGGCAGAAGCATCCTCCAACCTGTCGCGTTTTGACGGGGTACGTTACGGTCATCGGCATGCATCAGCGGCCGATGTATCAACGCTGGACTTACTGACGTTGTACAAAAAAAGCCGGACGGAAGGATTCGGTACTGAGGTGCGTCGGCGTATTTTGCTCGGTACGTTTGTGTTGAGCGCCAGTTACTACGATGCCTACTATACCAAAGCCCAGCAGGTACGGCGGCTGATTTGGGAGGAAACCGAACGTATCTTCGGACAGTATGACTTTTTGCTTTCGCCAACCACACCAACTACGGCCTTCCAACTGACCGAGAAAGCAGTTGGAAGGGCGGGGGAGGACCCTTTGCAAATGTACCTCGCCGATATTTTTACCGTGCTGGCCAACGTGGTAGGTTATCCAGCCATTTCGATTCCTAATGGCACTGATGCCAGTGGACTGCCAATTGGCCTGCAATTGATGGCCCAACCGTTTGCGGAAGGATCGCTGCTGGCATTTGGCAAAAGCATGATGTACATTGTCTAATACCTTACCATTAATTTCATCGTTTATCATTGATTACTGGTAACACTTAACCGATAAACCCGTATGACGTTCCTGAACCGTAGCCTGTTGAAAAGTGGAGTATTTTGTGCGGTGCTGGCCCTGACCTCAATGGGTCTGATGCCGATGGCCAGTGCCGAAATTGTTGGTCAGTCTGGTGACAGCACCATTGCTAAAAAAGACACGGTTGCCGCCCTGCTGACCGTACCGGACAGTTTGCTGAAGCAGCGACTTGCCAAACTCCAGAACCAAATTCCACTCAAATACCACAAGGCCGTACAGGAGTACATCGACTATTATACGTTTCGCAGGCCGGGCCGCACCAAAGTGGCGATGGAGCGGATGCCTTTGTTTTTTCCGCTCTACGAACGGATGCTGGCTGAGTATGGCCTGCCCGATGAGTTGAAGTTTCTGTCCATTGTTGAGTCAGATCTGACGCCACGGGCCGTTTCTCACGCCGGTGCGGGTGGGCTCTGGCAGATTATGCCCGGCACTGGCCGCGACCTACACCTTTACCAGGACGACTACGTAGATGAGCGCATGGACCCCGTCAAAGCCACGGAAGCCGCGTGCAAGTACCTTCGCGATTTATACGCCATCTTCGGTGATTGGGAACTGGCCCTGGCAGCGTATAACTGTGGACCCGGAGCTGTGAAACGGGCTATGCGACGGTCAGGGGGCGATTCGTTCTATACAATTTACGACGCGCTACCGAAAGAAACGCGGGGCTACGTACCACAATTTGTGGCTTTTACGTATCTCATGCACCATGGCAATGACCACGGCATTTTCGCTGAAAAGTATGAGTATCCCATTCCGCACGATACAATCCAGGTAACGGGGTATTTCAACCTCGAAACCTTCGCTAAACACAGCACTATGCCGCTGGCCGATCTGCAAAAGATGAATCCGGCCATCACAACGAGTATCTTGCCGGAGTATACCAAGCGGTATCCACTGCGGGTGCCACGCCAGCAGTATGCGTACTTTGCCAGCCACCGCCGGGCCGTTATGGATTCGGCCAGCCAGCAGCCCGCTACTATGGCCCACATGCTGTTAGCCCAGGCTGAAGACATTCGCTACGGAACCGATTCGATACGTTCGTGGGTGGCTTTAGGCAGCAATCCGCTGGCCGGAATAACCTTAGAAGAAACCGTAGCGAATGACAGTCAGGCGGGTGAGGGAGTGGCTACATCGGGCAAAAAGACTGAGAGGGCATCCAGATCAGCTGCTCAGCTTCCAGTAACCGAATCGGCCGACGAATCCGAAGATCAGCTCGAGCCTGTAGTCGCTCGCAACCGCATGGGCGGTGATGCGGCACTCCGACCGTCCCGCAGACAAACGTACGTAGTAAAAAAGGGGGATAATCTTGGTGATATTGCCGATCGGTATGGCATAGAATTGGATGACCTAAGAAAATGGAATCAGCTGCGTTCCTCGATAATTCAGCAGGGCGATAAATTAGTCCTTTTCAAGGAGCCAGCCGAAACCCGGGCTGAGCCATTAGTTGAGCAGACGAGCGAAAAAGCGCCTAAGAAAGCCGAGGTCCTG
>JAQBNX010000033.1 GCA_028288385.1 Spirosoma sp. | reverse complement strand
GGCATTACGTAAGCGGGCATGAGGGCCTGAAAAGCTTCCAGTAGGGGTAAAGGCTTCAATCTTACGCACCTCGTCCCGACCGATTGCCCGCTTCTGCGTTGAAGTGTCAAACCTACCGATACTAAATTTATGTTTTTCGGCTACGTTACGGGCAAATGGGTAAAGGTCTGGTTTTGCTACCCCTTCGGCAATGGCTTTATTGAAAACGGCCCGTAGTGTCCGAAATCGGTTGCTTAACGTCGTATCTGAATTGCCCCTTTCCCGAAAGAACGTTTCCAACTGATTACAGAATCGTATCGTTATCTCATTAAATGATACGTCTTTCTTACCAGTTCCATACTGATTTTCGATAAAGTCGGCAAGTTGATTTTTAAGGTCTCGATAAATGATGCTATTCCCCTTCTGACGAGCGGCTACCATCCCGGCTACTAATTCATCTATGTAGGCTAGTAAGGTAACTCTACGCGCTTGAATACGACCTTCAATAGCTTTGCTTGCAACGGCATTGGCATCGTGTACCTCGTCACCATCGGCTAACGTATCGGCGGCATTTCTATACTTGAGTTCCCATTCGTCCAACCTTTTAATGAGGTCGTTTCGGTGAGGTTCGGAGTAACTCTTGCGAATGGCTTCTTTGTAGCCGGTGTAGTTATCATTCCAGTACTTGGGATGAAGACTTAAGCCAGTGGCTACGAAAGTACTCTTACGGTTTTTAGTGATGCGTAGCCAGAATGGGTGCGAACCATCGGCAAGCGTTTTAGCGGTGCGATAAATAACTTTGACAGTAGCCTTTCCTTCCTTATGTTCCGTTGTCCGTGCCATTTGTTATACCTAACTTTTGGGTACAACGTTAGGTACAACAAATATAATAAATAATGTTGTACCCACAATAAAGGACAATAAGTTGATGTTAATCAACAGTCTGATTATAAGCAATATAATAAACAATAACAAGCTATAAATTAGGTAAATAGCATGCCTTCTAAGCAGACGGTCAAGCGTTCGAGTCGCTTCGGGATCACTCTTATTATCAAGCACTTAGCAGATATGTTAAGTGCTTTTTTGTTTTGAGGTTTACAGGGCGATTTATACAAGTCCATACGTACTCATTATTGTGACAAAAGGGGTATTAATTAAATTTCGATTAGGATTCTACATATTTAGTAATCACGCATTATTGTTGGTTAACTTTTTGTTTTTACGTATTTCTATTGAAATCCATTATTAAGTAGCTTTTGACTGCTGTATTTAAAAATATGCTGTGGCAATCCCATGATTCTATTGAAAATAAGGCCGCTGAAAAGGATTGGTTACTACGCTGCTTAAAAAGTAGGTGGTCTTGGCTCTTTCGCATGAGACTAATGCGCTACGTGGAGAAACCGTCAACGTGTTATTATTTCTCTGCTTTTTATTGATTTACTTTAAGCTTTTAAGCACGGTTACATCCTACTGAGTGAACTGAATAGTTTTCTTTTAACCCTGTGAACACCTCTTTTCAGCCAGATAGTACCCACAGGTACACCCAACCTCGTTTGGCTAAACAGGCTATACTGGTTTTAGAGTTTAGCCAGGCTCCCGTTTCCAGCTTTCTAATTAAACAGGCCAACCCAAGTGCTTGGGAATTGACCAAAGGGTTTACCTTTCCTTTGATTGGCGCCCAACTTGATCAGTTACCGGAACCGTTGAATGCGCCCGAACTGCTGGAGCAACTTCATGAGGTTCGCAATCACGGGACAACCACCCAGTTTCAACTCAGACCTCCCAATCCATTGACCGAATCTGTTCGGGTTTACGATTGCCAACTCCTGAAAGTTGATCATCAGGTGCTAGTGCTTTCCCTGGAGCCAGTCGAGCAGGGGCCTGATGGTGAGAGTAGTTTAGAGCAGGTATTGGAAACAATGCCAACTGGCCTGATCCTTTTCCGGACCTTACGCAATGCCGAGCAAGAGATCATTGATTTTCAGGCAATTTTGTGCAATCAGGTGGGAGCCGACATCACGCGTCAAAGCCGCCGGGACATCCTGACCCGCCCCATCAGCGAACGTTACCCGGGTATGGATGCGTATGAACTGTTTCAGCGTTATATAGCGGTTGTAACAACGGGGAAGTCCCACCATCAACTGCTGTATCTGCCTCCACAGGACATCTGGCTGGACGTGTTCGTCGTTAAATATGGGGATGGCTTACTGGTTTCGTTTCAAGACGTCACACTAGGTCAGAAAACCGCTTCCCTGCTGGAAAGCGTGATGAATAGTTCGCCCGCTGCAGTTCGCTATTACGAATCAATTAGAGACCCAATGGGTGTCATTATTGACTTCATGACCAGCACAGGTAACGAACTGGCAGCCTATCGCCCATTTCGGCCCGCCCAATCCACCACGGGTCAGCGCATGCTCGAACTGTACCCATACCTTAAAATTAACGGACTCTTTGATCGCTACGTAGTGGTGGTCGAGTCGGGAGAAAGCGACCGCTTTGAGACGTCCCATCAACTTGATACGCATACAGTTTGGTTTGATTGTACGGCGGTGCGACATGGAGATGGGTTCGTCCTCACTACGTTAGATATTACCCCGGTGAAACAGGCCCAACTGGAGGGGCAACGGCAGACGGAGCTGATTGGAGGGGTACTTAACAGTTCGGCTAGCAGCATTCTTGTGCTTGAGCCGTTGAGGGATGAAATTGGGCAAATTAACGACTTTCGGATTAACCTGGCTAATCCGGCTACCATGAGGTTATTCTCCCAATTTGTTGGCCGAAATTTTACCCAGGAAGACGTCATGGCCAATACTTTGCTGACGCTTTTTCCGGCGGGTAAAGAACGAGCTATTTTTACGGCCCTGATAACGGTAGTTAGCACCGGTAAGCCCATCCATCAGCCCGTAGACTATCCCGGATTGGGCATTGCCTATGATTATGACATTACGCCCTTCCGCGATGGCGTGCTGATGATCACAACCGATATAACCCCCCTTCGATCCTATCAGCAGAAACTGGAAGTAAACAATGCGGCCCTGAGCCGCTCAAACGAGTATCTCCAGCAATTCGCCTACGTAGCGAGTCATGATTTGCAGGAGCCGCTGCGCAAAATTCACGCATTCAATGATATCCTGCTCACCCGGTACGTCGACGCACTCGACAATACGGGTCAGGATTTGCTACGGCGACAGCAACAGGCAGCCCTGCGGATGCAAACCTTGATAAAAGACTTGCTGGATTACTCCCGGCTAACGAGTCGGCCGGTTCCTTTTCAGCCAGTTTCCCTAAAAAGCCTGACAGAGGGGGTACTGAGCGATCTGGAGACAACAATTCGGGAAACGAATGCCAGGGTGACGGTAGATGAACTGCCGACCCTACCCGGCGATGCCACGCAGTTGAGGCAACTGATGCAAAACCTACTCGCTAATGCACTTAAGTTTGCCAAGGCCGGTGAGCCACCCCAGGTTTACCTGAGTGCCAACAGCCTTGCCGCCGAACAACTGCCCCCGCCCTACACCGGCCAGGGGCAGTGGGTGGCCTTGACGGTAGCAGATAACGGCATTGGCTTCGATGAGTCACACGGAGAGCGTATTTTCGAGCTTTTTCATCGGTTGCACGGACGCAGCCAATATCTAGGTACGGGTATTGGGCTGGCTGTGGTCAAAAAAGTGGTCGAGAACCACGGTGGCTTTGTCACCGCCCACAGCAAACCCGGCGCTGGGGCCACCTTCACAGTGTATTTGCCTCAGGTATTGTCTTAGCCAGTCGTCCAGTCGGGCATTGGTTTTACTACTATTCCATTTATCAGCAATTAGCATCCAACCTGGCCAGGTAGCTCACCAGAGCTAATTCAGAGATGGGTTTCAAAAAAAGCCAGCGTCCGCTGCCAGGCATCGGCGGCTGCTTCGGGCCTAAACGAAGGGCCACTGTCGTTCATGAATGAATGGCCGGCACCCGGATAGATTTTGATGTCGTGTGGTATCTCGGCTTGCGCAAGGGCCCTAGCTAATTGCCGGCCTTGCTTAGCTGTATAGTCATTCTCAGGAAACGAACCCACCACCGGGCAGAGGCCCGATACTTTTTTTTTCAGCGGCTTGTGCGTAATGCTGTAGAAAGGGGCTATCGTTTTAAGTCGTTTGTCTTCCTGCGCCAGGGCCAGCGCAAAATTACCGCCCATGCAAAAGCCAATGGCTCCCAGTCGGTCGGCATCTGCATAGGGTTGCTGAGATAAATAGGTCAGGGCATTACGCAGATGGCGAGTGCTGTAGTTGTCGGTGCTGCTACTGAATACAGCCCGGATGGTCTGAACTATGCACAACGCTTTAATGCCACCGGAGTAAAGGTCGAGCGCTAAAGCAGCATAGCCTTCCTCAGCAAAGCGACGAGTAATTCGGCGAATGTTGTCGTTTAGCCCCAGAATTTCCTGAATGACTACGATAGCCGGGATGGGGTCCTGGCTGAAATGGATAGGCTACGAAGGCCTTTAAACTCTGTCCCTGTGAGGAAAGGGTTATCTCCTGTTCCTGGATCTGCATTCGTAAGTGAAGCCTGTTTTAGGGTAGAAAAGGTTTACTTATGGCGTGGCCACTCAATAATCCCGGCATTTTGGGCCAAGAGAAACGGCCACGACCTGGATAACTAGCAAGAGGCTTCGATGACGTTCTTTTAATCAATAGCAACCACCCATTGTATAAGGCTGTTCACCTCAATCTTCTGGTACTTGAAAACCAATGAACAGCTACAAGGGCGGATTTCTACCACCTAAATCTCTGTTCCTTCTTCAATGGGTTCGGGCACGGGCTTGCCGCGCGAATCCAGCCTGGTCTGCTTGCGACGGCGATTGACTAAATAGTATAAAGGCGGAATAATGAGGGGCGTAAACAACAGGGTTGTAGTCAGACCACCGATGATGACTGTTGCCAGCGGCCGTTGCACATCCGAGCCAATGCCGCTCGAAATGGCCGCCGGTACCAGACCAATGATGGCAACCACCATGATGGCCATAATAGCCCGGAACTGCTCCCTGGCTGTTTCGATGATAATCTCCTGCAATGATTTGTGGCTATTGATCAGGTTGCGGTTCAGGCCCGAAACGAGAAGTACGCCGGCCATAACCGAAATGCCGAAGATAGAGACAAATCCCACACCCGCTGATACGTTGAAGTTGTAGCCCCGCAGCAGCAGCGCACCAATGCCGCCCGCCAACGCAAATAGCAGGCAGGTGAGTGTGATCAGGGTATCGCGGACATTGCCATAGAGCATAAATAAAAACAGGAATACCACCACGATAGTCAGCGGAATGGAAATAGCCAGTTGCCCTCCTGCCCGCTCGAGGTTTTCGTACTGACCTCCATAAATGATGCTATAGCCCTCCGGAATTTTGACGTGTTGCTGAACCTTCTGGCTAATCTCCTTCACAAACCCCCCCTGGTCGCGCCCGCGAATATTGGTTCGGACCGTCACCATCCGTTTGCCATTAATGCGGTAGATATTTGTTTGTCCCTGCACATAACGGATGTCCGCCAACTCACTCATGGGAATCAGCGCGCCCGTGGCCGAGGGAACCTGCAACAGTCGGATGGCGTCGATGCTGCCCCGGCTCTCGGGCGTAAAACGCACCACAATGTCATACCGTTTGGCTTCGTCATACACCATACCAATGGCTTTACCGCCAATGGCCGCTTCGATGATGTTTTCTATTTCCGAAACGTTGATGCCGTAGCGGGCAGCGGCTGGCCGATTAATCTGAATGGCTAACTGATCCTGAGGGCCTTCCTGTTCAATATTAACCGAAATAGCCCCATTCATCTGCCGAACTAGCGCGGCAATGCTGTCGGCTTTGGCGCGCATCAACTGCAAGTCGTTGCCAACGACGGAAATGGCTAAGTCGGCTGCGCTGCCCTTTACTTTTTCCATTACCTGATCGATGATTTGCTGACCCGAAGAATAGAACGCCCCCGGAAAATCTTCCTGCAACTGGTTCTGCATCTGGCTGACTATTTCTTTTTTGGAGATACTATCGGACC
>JAQBNX010000298.1 GCA_028288385.1 Spirosoma sp. | reverse complement strand
GGGTCAGCGACCCGTTGTTGAACGATTTGCCTACGACAATACCACCGTCCGTAATTTCGCGGTGGCCACCATCATCTGGGGCATTATCGGAATGCTCGTTGGAGTACTGGCTGCTACGCAGTTGTTTGCCCCATCGGCTAACCTGGGCAATCAGTACACTACGTTCGGGCGTATCCGACCACTGCACACCAACGCGGTTATTTTTGCCTTTGTGGGTAACGCCATTTTCATGGGTGTTTACTATTCGTTGCAACGGCTCTGCAAAGCCCGGATGTTCTCGGACCGGCTCAGCAAAATTCACTTCTGGGGCTGGCAGCTAATTATCCTGTCGGCGGTGGCAACGTTGCCGCTCGGCCTGACGAGCTCGAAAGAATACGCTGAACTCGAATGGCCCATTGATATTGCCATTACGATGATCTGGGTGGTTTTCGGTGTCAATATGTTCGGCACAATTATCAAACGCCGGGAGCGGCATCTGTACGTAGCCATCTGGTTCTACATCGCTACGTTCGTAACCATCGCGGTCCTGCACATCATCAATTCGCTGGCCGTTCCCGTTACGCTTTTCAAAAGCTACTCGCTATACGCAGGCGTACAGGATGCGCTGGTGCAGTGGTGGTATGGCCACAATGCCGTTGCATTCTTCCTGACGACGCCCTACCTGGGCATGATGTATTATTTTCTGCCCAAAATGGCCAACCGGCCGGTGTACTCTTACCGACTCTCGATACTGCACTTTTGGGCGTTGATTTTTCTGTATATCTGGGCAGGGCCGCACCATTTGCTCTATAGCTCATTACCCGATTGGGCCCAGTCGCTGGGGGTGGTGTTTTCCATCATGCTTATTGCTCCGTCCTGGGGTGGCATGATCAACGGACTACTGACGTTGCGTGGGGCCTGGGATAAAGTGCGCGAAGATGCCATCCTGAAATTCATGGTCGTAGGTCTGACAGCCTATGGTATGGCCACGTTTGAAGGACCCTTACTGTCGCTCAAAAACGTGAATGCCATTGCCCACTTCACTGACTGGATCGTAGCACACGTTCACGTTGGCGCCCTGGGCTGGAACGGTTTTCTAACCTTTGCCATGCTGTACTGGCTCATTCCTAGAATGTATCGTACGCCCCTGTTCTCGAAGAAACTGCTGAATACGCATTTCTGGCTCGGTACGTTAGGCATCCTGTTCTACGCCGTACCCATGTATATATCGGGCTTCACCCAGGGTATGATGTGGAAAGAATTCACGCCCGAAGGCACGCTCCGCTACAGCAGCTTCCTGGAAACAACCCTGCAGCTATTGCCCATGCACCGGATGCGGGCCATTGGTGGTGTGCTCTACTTACTGGGTGCTATTCTGATGGGATACAATCTGTTCAAAACAATGGCTGCCGGTACGCTGACTGCCAATGAGCACGCCGAAGCACCCGCGCTGCCCAAAGCCTATGTACCCGTTGGCGGTGATACCTACTGGCACCGCTGGTTCGAGCGTAAGCCCATACCACTACTAATCGGTTCACTCGTAGTGATTTTGATTGGCTCGCTCATTGAGTTGGTTCCCACGTTTATGGTGCAAAGCAATGTGCCGACCATTTCGGCGGTGCAGCCTTACACCGCGCTTGAAGTCGAAGGCCGGGACCTTTACATCCGTGAGGGCTGCGTAAACTGCCACAGCCAGATGGTACGTCCCTTCCGCTCCGAAACCGAACGCTACGGCGAATATTCCAAAGCGGGCGAATTTGTCTATGACCACCCCTTCTTGTGGGGCAGCAAACGTACCGGTCCTGACCTCCACCGCGAAGGCGGCAAATACCCTGACTCATGGCATTACCACCACATGCACGATCCCAGTTCGATGTCGCCCGGCTCCATCATGCCGCCTTATCCCTGGCTGCGCGAGCAAAAACTGGATGTGTCCAGTACGGCAGCTAAGCTGAAAGCGTTGCGCAAAGTGGGTGTGCCTTACGATGACGTAGCCATCCAGCATGCAAATGAGGACCTGACCAACCAGGCAGTAACTGTGAGTAACCGATTGGCCAAAGATGGCATTAACGTCCAGGCAGACCGCGAGATCGTAGCCCTCATTGCCTATCTGCAACGCCTGGGTACGGATATTAAGAAAATAGAAACGAAATAGCCGGGAGCGTAGGGCTGGGGTAAACCTGGCCCCGTGCCCCTAGCCCAAACCCCGCATTAGTATGTTCAAGCAATTTATCTCTAAAATACCCGGTGCGGACCTTTATATGGTGGGTTCGTTCCTGACCTTCTTCCTCTTCTTTGTGCTGGTTGGCCTGTATCTGTGGCTGGCCGATAAAAAGCACATGGGCCAGATGAGCCGCCTGCCCCTCGATGATTCACCCGCCGATTAACCTCCTCCGTCCCTTATGAATCATCTTGTTATCTTACTATCGAGTGATCCCGCCAAATCGATCTGGGCGATTCAATCGGGTCAGGAGCTAGCCCTGCTCATATTGGTAATACTGCTACTGGTCGGAATGGTCCTGGTAGCGTTTTTGGCCGTATACCTGATGCTCATTCTGCGAAGAGCGCTGGTGCCACCCTCTGTGGTTAAAGTGGTCGATCCCCGATCGTTCTGGCAACGTATCGCCGGACTGCACTCACTCAGCCAGGAGAAAGACCTGGTGATGGAACATGCCTACGATGGCATTCAGGAATTGGATAATCCGACACCACCCTGGTTTATGGGTCTGTTTTACGGCTCCATTGTTTTTGGGGTCATCTACCTGTTCATCTTCCATGTTTTTAACGTGGGCGATCTGCAAACCGCCGAATACACCCAGGAGGTGGCTATGGCCGACCAGCAACGCGAGATCTATATTAAAAAAGTAGCCGGCTCCATCAATGAAAAAACCGTGGCCTTTTTAAAAGAACCTAAGGCACTCAACGCGGGGAAGGCCTTGTTTTTGCAGAGTTGCGTGGCCTGCCACGGTCAGCAGGGACAGGGGGGCGTTGGACCCAATCTGACGGACGAGTACTGGCTGCATGGTAGTTCAATAAAAGCGGTATATCACACCATTACCGAGGGGGTTCCTGAAAAGGGAATGATGTCGTGGAAAAAGCAGCTAAATCCCTTACAGGTGCAACAGGTAGCCAGTTTTATTCTGTCGCTGCAAGGCTCCAAACCTGCCGGAGCCAAAGCCCCGCAGGGTACCAAGGAAGGGCCGACCATACCGGTGCAAACCGAGAAGGTAGCCATCCGGTAAACTAGAGAAGTTCATGAACACCAAACTCAACGTAACAGCGCCGGATGATGATTATTTTCGGTCGCACCTGCCGAATCAAAACGAAAACGGCCGTCGTCAATGGTTATACCCACGGGCTACGTCGGGGCGGTTTACGAAATGGCGGACGGTGGTCGCCGTCGGGCTGCTGTTCGCGTTGTTTGCCGGGCCATTCATCTGGGTAGATGGACACCCGCTGTTTCTGTTCAACGTGCTGGAACGCCGGTTCATCTTCTTCGGTGTCACATTCTGGCCCCAGGATTTTTACCTGGTGGCCATCGGGCTGATTACATTCATCGTGTTCATTGCGTTGTTTACGGTGGTTTTTGGGCGGGGGTTTTGCGGTTGGGCCTGTCCGCAAACGATCTTTATGGAAATGGTTTTTCGAAAAGTCGAACAGTGGATCGAAGGCGATCACAAGGCTCGTCAGCGACTGGATGCTGCTCCCTGGACAACCGAAAAATGGCTGAAAAAGATGGTAAAGCATGGCGTGTTTTTCCTGATTTCATTTGCCATCAGCAATACGTTTCTGGCCTACATTATTGGGCGAGAACAATGGCTAACCCTAATCACGGACAATCCTGCCCAACACCTAGCGGGACTGACTACTTTACTGATTTTTACCGGTGTTTTTTACGGTGTATTCGCCTATCTACGCGAAATTGTCTGCACAACGATTTGCCCCTATGGACGATTACAGAGCGTATTGCTGGATAAACATTCGCTTATCGTTGCCTACGACTACGTTCGGGGAGAACCCCGCGGGAAGCGAGTGAAGGGTGATGAGTTGAACAGCAAAAATAGCCTTACTCTTCTTCCCTCACCGAAGGGCGATTGCGTCGACTGCAAACTTTGCGTGCATGTCTGCCCAACGGGTATTGACATACGTAACGGAACCCAAATGGAGTGCATCAACTGCACGGCCTGCATGGATGCCTGTGATGAGGTTATGATCAAAATCGACCGGCCACTAGGTCTTATTCGAATGGATTCGCAGCAGGGTATCCATTCGCGTGAACCGTTTCGATTTACGAAACGAATTATGGCGTATACGGGTATGCTGATTGTGCTGTTAGCGGTGCTGGGATTTCTGCTTATCAGTCGTCCGGAACTCGACGTAACGATACTACGGGCACCAGGACAACTGTTTCAGCGGGAAGCGAATGGGCAGGTAGCTAACCTGTACTCGGTGGAGGTTATCAATAAAACGTACCACGTTCTGCCCGTACGATTCCGGCTTAACCGGGCCGACGCTACGTTGCGGTTCGTTCAGCCTCTCAGCCAAACTCAACCCGGTGAATTAGCCAAAACTATGTTTTTTATCACGTTGCCCGAGAAAGCCATTCGAGCCGACAAAACTAATTTAACGATCGATGTACTGACGGGTGATGCCGTTATTGATCAGATCGGGACGACATTCCTGGGGCCAGTAAACCAATAACGAATTATGAACTGGGGAAAATCAATTGTACTCGTGTTTATCATCTTTGCCGGATTCATTGGGATAATGGTCTTTCGGATGAGTCGACAACATATCGACTTAGTTCGGGATGATTATTACCAGGACGAAATCGCCTATCAGCAACACATCGACCGGCTGTCCCGCACGGCTCATCTGGATCAAGCGCCTATGCTACGGATTGATTCCGTCCAACAAGAACTTGACCTGCGCCTGCCCAGCGGCTGGGAACAGGGTACGCTGACGTTCTACCGGCCTTCTAACCGTCAGCAGGACCAATGCATTACCCTTAAACCGGGCCAGCAACGTGTTTCGATAGCCCAACTAAGCAAAGGGCTTTGGCGGGCTCAACTCAACTGGTCAGCGAGCGGGCTGTCTTATTTTCACGAACAAACGTTTACCAAATCATGAGTCTCGGCTGGGTCATTGCTGCCCTGACAACGGGACTTGTCGGAAGCCTGCATTGCGTGGGTATGTGTGGGCCACTGGCAATGGCATTACCCATAGGCCGGTTACCGGCAGGGCAGCGCTGGCTGGCTATGGGCTTGTATCACCTGGCACGGCTAATGGCCTATGCCGGGTTGGGCGTGGCAATTGGTAGTGTAGGGCAGGGGTTAGTATTAATTGGATTACAACGGCCCCTGTCGATTGGCGCCGGTTTATTTTTATTAATCTGGATACTAGTAATGCGAGGTCGGTTTAGTGGATTAACGACTACAAAGTCAACTCGTTGGCTTATAGGGCCGATGTCCCGTTTTTTGCATCAACCTTCCCTGCAAACTTTTAGTGTGACCGGTTTTCTGAACGGTCTGTTGCCCTGTGGCTTTGTCTATGTTGCTTTAGCGGGAGCCGTCGTTACGGGCACGGCCCTGCATAGCGCGTTGTATATGATGCTATTTGGAATGGGTACCATACCCGCGCTGTTAGCCATTCGCTTTGTTCCAACCCTATTCCCGGTACGGATACGGCAGCAATTGGGGAAGATGATGCCCTTTATTACGGTAGGAGTAGCCCTTTTACTGGTACTTCGGGGCGTATATCAACCACCCCACTCCGGTCGATCGGGCCAGCTTATTCCTCTTTGTCAGGGCACAACGATAGTATTAAAATAAGGTTGGTGTTCTCGGTTGAAAGCCGTTTTATTGGCTGATTGGCCACCCCGTCTGTTGCTGCTGAGAAAACGGCGTTACGGACTAACGTAACGCCCATTATCGAAAATTGTCATTACTGCTCACGGCTTGCATGTAGGTCAGGTATGGAGTAGCCGTTGCGCCAATTGAATGAACATTTCCTCATTGGGTGTGCCCACCTGCCGCCATACTTCAACGCCCTGCCGTACCAGCACAAAAGCAGGCGTTTCTGTAATGTAAAAACTCCGAACCACTTCGGGATGATGGGTTTCGTCGATGCGCAACACCCGAATGCGATTGTCCAGGTGCTGCTGCAGGGAGTACGCAAAAGCGACCAGCGACGCCCGGCGCTGTTTATCCAGTCGCTCCGGTGGCATAAAAATCAACAGGACGGCTGATTTGGGTGGTATAAGGATCGGTTGAGGATAATTGAGCATCATAACAGGGGCTAACTTGACGTAAATAGCTGCTGAGAAAATTTAGATTACGTCTGTAAAATTGAGAATCTGATAAGTCAAACAACCTGACGTTCGTCAGGTATTCCGCTGATAGTTTGTTCGTTACTGAAAGTTAAGGCGTAATTTTCCGGTAGAAATGATTGCCTGATTATCCGCCTTACTAATGACTTAATTCATGCTTAACGCCCTGTCCAACAACGCTTTAGTGAATATGATGTTTGAGCAGGATACCGATTTCTTGGGGGTATACGATGCCCAGCAGGATAAATACATCCGTATCAACCAGGCTGGTGTTGGTATGATGGGGTACTTATCCGAGCAGCAATTACTGGACTTGCCCAAGCCTTCCTTTCGTAGCCAGTCGCTGTCCAGCAACGAACGAAGCCAAACGATTGCGAAAATGATTCAGGCAGGTCATTACGATGAAGAAGTAGAACTGATTCGGTACGGGGGTGATACATTCTGGGGACGTCTGTCAATTTCGGCAATTGAGCCGGGCCAGTTGTCGCTGGTTCGCATTACCAACCTTGATCGGCTGCGCCGTACCGAACGCGAGCTGGCTCACAGCGTTCATCAATACGAAGCCATATTCTCTAATGCGACGATTGGCATCATCGTCTGTAATGATCGTGGCCGTATCGTGTCGGCTAACCAGCTCGCCGATCAGTTGTTTGGCTATGCGACTGGTGAAATGGTGTCGATGGCCATCGAACAACTGGTTCCATCGAGTGTGAGTCATTACCACGAAAAGCTTCGCCAGTCATTCAATGCCAATCCCCAGGTACGGGCGATGGGCCACAACCGTGATTTGCACGCACAACGGAAAGACGGCTCGGTGTTTCCGGTCGAAATAAGTTTAAGTTATTTTCGACTGGCGGACGAATTGCACGTGGTCGCTTATATCATCGACATCAGCTATAAAAAAGAAGTCGAGCGGGAACTGTTGTTCCGTAATGAGCATATTGAGCGACTCAATGCTGACCTGGAGCAGAAAGTGATTGACCGCACCCATGCCCTCATGCATACGCTCGATCAATTAGAACGCTCCAAAGATGAACTCTCGAAGGCACTGGCTGCCGAGCGGGAACTGGGCGAGTTAAAGTCCCGCTTCGTGTCGATGGCCTCCCACGAATTTCGCACCCCATTGACTGCTGTGCAGACCTCGGCTACGCTGATAGAGAAATACCCGGGTGGTGATCAGCAGGATAAACGGCAAAAACACATCAACCGTATCCGCTCGTCGGTCAAGCAACTGAACGATATTCTGGAAGAGTTTCTTTCAGTGGGTCGGCTGGAGGAAGGTAAAATCGAAGCTCACCCCGTAGCGATCGCTGTACCTAGGTTGGTTGAAGAAGTCGTGGCGGATATGAAAGGGGCAGCCAAAGCAAATCAAACCATTCAAATCGACGTGTCCTGCCCGCATCCGGCTTGGCTCGATCCGTCTTTATTACGAAAGGTGCTGATAAACCTCTTGTCAAACGCACTAAAATACTCTCCTCTGGGCTCGACGGTAACGATAGCGGGAAGCTGTGCCAATGGGCAGTTAGTCCTATCCATACGGGATCAGGGCATTGGTATCTCCCAGGAAGATAAGGAGCATCTGTTTGATCGGTTCTTTAGGGGCCATAACGTGGCCAATATTCCGGGTACGGGGCTGGGCCTGCATATTGTTGCCCGCTACATTGACTTAATGGGAGGCACCCTTGCCCTCCAGAGTGAACTGAACCAGGGAACCACCGTAACTTTAACTCTACCCTATGAAAACCATACTGTTGATTGAAGACAACGATGAGATTCGGGATAACACAGCCGAGATCCTGGAACTGACCGGCTACAGGGTCTTTACGGCCGAAAACGGCAAAATTGGTGTCGAAAAAGCGCTGGAAACACGCCCTGATCTGGTCATCTGTGACATTATGATGCCCGTGCTAGATGGCTACGGGGTGCTTCACATATTCAATAAAAATCCCAATCTGGCGGGCATACCCTTTATATTTTTGACCGCTAAAACCGAACGGACTGATTTTCGAAAGGGAATGGAATTGGGGGCCGATGATTATCTGACCAAACCCTTCGAGGAAAGCGAGTTATTAAGTGCCATTGAAGGGCGACTGAATCGGTTCAATCAACTAAAGCCGGACTATGATTTGCAGCAGGACGGCCTTGATCAATTCCTGCATGATGCCAAACGGGTTGGAAATCTGCAAAGCCTGTCAGCTGATCGCAAGTCCCATGCTGTCCGCAAAAAGCAGTATGTCTATTCAGAAGGTGACGAACCCACCCGGCTCTATTTTCTCAAATCGGGCAAGATTAAAACCGTGCGTGCCAATGCCGATGGGAAGGAACTCATCACGGGCCTCTATAACCCCGGTGACTTTTTTGGCTATTTTTCGCTACTTGACACCAGCAACTATACCGATTCGGCGGTGACGCTGGAGGATTCTGAACTGATTTATATTCCTCAGGATGATTTCCGACAGCTCTTGTTGAGTAATCCCGAAGTAAGTGGTCAGTTCATTAAGCTACTGGCGGGCCAGGCCGTGGAGCGTGAAACCCAGTTACTGGGTATGGCCTACAATTCGCTCCGGCGACGGGTGGCCGATGCCTTATTGCGTTTACATGAACAGCAGTCAGATGGGGTGATTCAATTCACGCGCGACGATCTGGCGGCCATGATTGGTACGGCCACCGAGTCGCTGATTCGTACCCTCAGCGAATTTAAGCAGGATGGGTTGATTGAGGTAATACCAATGGGTGGTATCCGGGTTTTGCAGCCAGAGAAACTCCGCCGGGCTAACTGGTAAGTTGCTTTAGCTGACAAAGATCAGGTTGTGACTTAAGCCCACTCAGCAGCTGCAGCCGTAGTGTGGGCTACTTTTATGACCCTATCGTTCCCGGTCTAATTTATGAAAACAGCCCTTTTTGTCACTGAATGTTCCATTGACTCCGCCTTTACCTTACGAAATTGGCTGGCCAATACTGCCCACGAATCGATCCGTCTAACTATTGTTCTTCCTTACGAAATCCTACCGGGTGAACCGCTGCATAAGTCCGCTTGCAACCCGGCGAAAGCAGAGGCACAGGCCCGTCTCGACCACTGGAGTGCGATACTGGGCGACAATCAGATTACTGTTATCACGACCGAAACGCTGTTCGGTTCAGCAAAACAAGCGCTACACCTTCACCTCCTCATTCGCAGCTATGATTACTGGCTCGTCGATGAGCGGGCGATGCCTGACAAGGTTGATTTGGGTTCTTTGTTAAACCATCCTGGGAAACTGACCCGACTAGTCCTGATGAGCGAGAAGTTTGCCTTTGTGCGTGTATAATTTAAGGGGTTAGTAAGATTAATCAGACGATCGAACGTGTGGTGCTGATGTCACCCCAGGGGCTTGCCATATACGCCCTCGACATCTAGTGCTGTGAATAGGCCCTGCACTCCCTGTGTGTAGTTACCCGTAGTCAGACCATGGCCTTTGGGTATTAAGCGCATTATTTCTAGCGGAGGCCTTTATGGAGGAGAGCCACTGAGAATGGATCATCCAGGAGGTAGCATTGCCCTGGAATGGGTAGGAGAGGGGATGTCTTCGTTAGTAGTAAAAAACTAGCTCGTAAGACTATACATGGGCAACGAGCTGAAGGATTGAGCGCACCACTTAGTGCGACTCTACCGCAATGGCCAATGCAGAGGGACCTCGCCGGGACCAGCGGCTCTAAACCCGAAGGGGGCTTTTTAGGGCTAGCCCTCGTCCTTCCATCTTCGCACGATAAGCTGAATATAGGTCAGAATTAGAACCAGAATTAGTAAGCCCAGTATGAGATCAACCATGTAGCAAGGTAAATCAGCCGTTTGCTATGCGCATACCAGTTTAAGAATATAATGGGTTAAGGGAAGAATATGCGTCCGCCTCCCCTTATCCATTAATAGCTGTTACCTTAAAGCATAGAGCATACGGAGGCACTTTCTAATTTTGGCCTCATTTTAGTTGAACGTTGCTTTATAAATTTTACCAATATGAAACGATTAGCCCTTATTGGAGTAAGCCTTTTACTATTTATCTGGTACGCTCCTGTTTTTGCTTCAACATGGCATCACATACCTACTTCTGTCCAGTTACCTCCAGACAGCCTTATCCAACGCATTATCTGTTTTAAGTTTAAAGCCAATACGTCGCCTAAGGCAATTGAGCAACACATGCGCGAGTTTGCTCAATTAAAGGATAGCATCCCTCACATTTTAACGTATCGGGCCGGGTTTACGGTGCCAGCAGAACTATCCGCCAAAGGGGACTATGATGTCATGCATTACTGCACTTATCGCAATGAAGAAGCGGTGAAACAGTACGCGGTTCATCCCGCTCATCAACGGTTTATCGGGCGAAACCGAGCGAGTTGGGAGAAGGTACTAGTAATTAACTCCACCTTTCGTCCTTGATGAAGCAACCAAGCTCAAGAGCGTTTTGGTCGCCGGTCAAGCCCTCGATAGCCCGGGCGGTACGCCGCCCATATCGTTGCCATTTGTTTTACAAGACACGATCAGCGGTCGAGTTACTACTAAAACCCCGTAGAGGGGTACGTTTAGCTATACTAAACGGCTTAAGGAATGGAAGAGATAGAAGTGCCATGGAAGCGGAAACCATTTTACGGGAATTAAGTGAGCCGGCTAACCCAGTTGGAGACCGTGAAGTGAGAGAGTTCTACAAGGGCAAAGCGCAAAACGGCCACAAACGGGTGGGTCAGACGAATGGCTACCAAATTTAGTATGACCAACAGCAGGACCCGTTTTATCATGTTACGTAGCCTTTCAAGGTGACTGCTGCTGACATGGGGAGAAAGCATATTTTGCCGGTAAGGTTACTGTATGCCCTGCCAACCAAACTACCAAAAAAGCAGCGAGTAGCTGAAACCGGCATACCGTCAATCGAACCGCAGATCGATGCTGTCAGTGAAGAACTGGTATGAGCATTCCCTTACTATTTAGCCCACAATACCCGGCTGATAGTAACCCGAGACTGGAAATGAACCTTATGGTCAGGTAAAACTTGTAAACCGCAGTAGCATGATTAAAAAGGCCATATTACTGGTAGCCTTGATTACTCTCCAGTTAAGCTGGGCTTACTCCCAAAACCAAGCAGTAGTCCTCAGACATGACATACCCTTCGATTCCATTCGCCTGAGCGATCCGTTTATTTTAGCCGATAAACCAACAGCCACCTACTACATGACCGGTACGGGGGGGGTGTTGTGGAAAAGCAAAGACTTGAAAAAATGGACAGGCCCATTCATGGTGGCCAAGACAAACCCTAACTCCTGGATGGGTAAAGACCCCATGATCTGGGCCGCAGAGCTCCACCACTACAAGGGTAAATACTACTATTTTGCCACCTTCACCAATCGAGCGGTAAAAATCGATACGGTCGGTAGTAATATCATTGAACGCCGGGCGTGCCATGTTTTAGTCAGCCATCAAGCCCAGGGACCTTATGTCCCCATGAACGATCCAGTCTATCTGCCCGCCAATAAACCTACCTTAGATGGTACCTTGTGGGTAGATACCGATGGAAAGCCGTATCTGGTTTATTGTTATGAATGGCTACAGAACTTAAATGGAACCATTGAGAAAATAGCCTTGAAGCCTGATTTAAGTGGTTCGATCGGCGAAGCAACCCTACTTTTTAGGGCCAGCGAAAGCCCTTGGAGTCGTGAGAGTAAGAATGGCCAGATCGGCCCGAATAAGGTGACAGATGGCCCGTATTTATTCCGGACCGCAACCGGTAGGCTTGGAATGCTATGGACCAGTTGGATCGATGCTGTTTATACACAAGGTGTTGCTTATTCACAAAGTGGTACGCTAGATGGTCCATGGGTACAGGAGAACCACCCGATCACCCCACCCAATTACGGGCATGGTATGCTGTTTCGTACGCTGGATGGTAAATGGCTCATGTCCGTTCACAGTCATAAAGCGAGTAACGGTCGTTTTGTGCGGTATCCCCGCTTATTTGAAGTAGACTTATCAGGAGACAAGTTGGTTGTCGGTAAGCTTTATATACCTTAACTACGAGCGATTAGCCCAAACCATCTCTACTCTTGAAGGCAGTTAGCTGCACCAAGAAGTGATCGGGAACCTATTAGTTGAAGCGGTTAATTCGCTCGTTTATGCGGGGTCGTTTGGGTCTTACCGGTTTGTTTGGTGAGGGCGGGGGTGACGGTATAGGTTGAACCGGCTTTGGTTTTTCGAGGGGCATGAGAACAGTTGTCTGTTTTTTACGACAACGGATGACCAGCGGGAAGGGTTTAGGGGGATAACGGCTA
>JAQBNX010000296.1 GCA_028288385.1 Spirosoma sp. | reverse complement strand
GATCGGGTGTCAGAATGCTTTTTAAGTTAGCCTTAAACTCGTCGGCATTTGCTTTCAGCGCTTGTGTTTTGGCGCGTCCGGCATCGGAACTCGCCTGAATGGCATCAACTTTCTGGGCGCGCGCCAGAGCTGCTTCATACACTTTCTGGGACGTAGCCTGGTCAAGTGCTAGTTGCTGCGTCATGCGGTCAGCCATTTTTTTTGCCCGGGTAGCAGGGTCGCCCATTTGGTGCTGAGCCATGGACCTGTTTCTTTCCATTCGGGCGCCTGACCGAGCAGGGGCAGTGGGGGCAGCCGTTTGCTGTGCTAACAGGGGCACTGATAAAAAAGAAAGCAATAATCCACTAAGGGCTATCTTCTTAAACATGTTCGTATGGGTTAAATCCGAACCTAAGACGATCCCATTTTCGAATGGTTTAAGGCGTTGAGCTATTTTAACGGCTTATTAATTAAGCATCATAGCGATTGTATTAACGTAACAATCCTGGCCAGGCCCTCCGCATCAACCTCGCTGAAGTCAGCCAGCGTATCACTGTCCACGTCCAGCACCATAGCCACGTTTCCTGCCTTATCGAACACAGGTACAACAATTTCGGATTTCGACGCTGAACTACAGGCAATATGGCCTGGAAACTGGTCGACATCGGGCACCAGAATCGTCTCTCCACGCGTGTAAGCAGCCCCACATACGCCTTTGTCAAACGCAATGCGGGTGCAGGCAATTGGCCCCTGGAACGGTCCCAATACCAACTGATCCTCTTTTTTCAGGTAAAACCCCACCCAGAAAAAGCCAAATGCTTCTTTGAGCGCGGCTGTGATATTGGCCAGGTTAGCAATCAGATCCGGCTCGTCATTCACCAGGGCCGAAATCTGTGGAAAGAGTATCTCATAAATGGCCCGTCGGGTGGTATGCGGAGGAATACTGAGTGTTTCGGCCATGTTAGTTGCGCGTAAAAAACTGAATCAGGACAATGCTGACGGTTGTGAGCAGCGTACTGGCTCCCACGCGAATAATCGTGGGAATCAGGAGCGACACACTACTGGCTTCAATAAAAAATAAGGCCGTGTGATGTATTAGGGCCAATATGAATACGTAACGAAAGAAAGTGCCTACCCCTAATTCCTGTAGCGAAAATTCAATCCTGGCTTCCATTCCGGGCACATCGATTTGGGCCCGCACAATCAGGGGTCGGCAATAAGCCATCAGCACCGTAGCGGCTGCGTGCATTCCCAGCGTATTGTAAAAGGTGTCGACAATGACGCCCGTTGCAAAAGCAATCATCAGGAGCCATGTCAGGCTGGTTTCGTTCGGCAGCAATAGCACACAGGCAATATAAATGAAGCAGAAAGCGTAGTCAAACAGCACTACGTTACGGGCCAGGAGAATTTGCAGGGCCAGATATACTACGAAGAGCAGGATTGTCGACAGAATTCTGCGCAGGGTCATTTCTCAGATTCTACTTGTTTTTCTAACTGTTCCTGCTGGTCTTTCAACCGATTTTCGACCACATAGACGAACGACAGGTTACTGAAATTGGTGGCCAGGTCGAACGTAATGTCGTGAAAGGTCTCGTTCGGTTGCACGCCCACCGAACGCACCCTTCCTACCAGTATGTTTGGCGGAAAGGTTGAGTTAAACTCCGACGTCACAACCGAATCTCCTTTCATAACGGGTTTGTAGCGTGAAATGTCGTTCAGTTTCATCAGGTGCGGATTCACGCCGTCCCATTTAGCCGAACCGATTTCGTCTGCTTTTACCAGCCTCGACGACACCAGAAATTCTGAATGCAAAATGGACGTAATAACCGAAAAATGCTGATTACAGGCCCTGACCTTACCCACCACCCCGGTTGGTGAAATAACGCCCATACCCGGCCGGATACCGTCAATGGTACCTTTGTCAATGGTGATGTAGTTGTTGGCGAACTGGGTTGTGTTATCAACTACCTTGGCCACGGTGAAGTTGAACCGGCCCGAGAATGCAGAATCTGCCTTGTATTCTTCCGGAGCCGGGGGCTTACTCTGAATCAGTTGGGTTAGCCGGGTGTTAAGGCGCTGATTTTCTAACGCTAATTCGGCATTAACATCACGTAGCCGGGCATATTCATTAGCCGCGTTCGACCACGCCAATACTTTTGCCGCGTAGCGGTTGGAAGTATTAAAATAAGTTGCGCTCCAATAGTTGCTGGTATTGATGATGAAATAGAAGCTGAGCACTTCCAGCAATACAAACAAAATGAAGTTACGGCTTCTGACGAAAAAGTCGATTAACTCACCCATGCGTAGTTAGAACGTAGCCTGGCCTGGGTGTCGTACCCGCCGTTACGTCCGATATAGACCTTTTATCTATATCGGACGTAACGGCGGGTACGACACCCAGGCCAGGCTACCTATAAATCCCCATAACTAATCAGTACCGACCGGTACATATCCAAATTCTTGATAACCTCCCCAGTGCCCTTAACTACCGCCTTAAGGGGGTCGTCGGCTACGTGAATGGGCAGTTTGGTTTTTGCACCCAGCCGCTTATCGAGACCGTGCAACAAGGCCCCACCGCCCGTTAGGTGAATACCATTGGTGTAAATATCAGCCGACAATTCAGGGGGCGATATTTCAAGGGCTTTCATGGTAGCCTCTTCGATTTTCGAGATGGACTTGTCCAGGGCATAGGCAATTTCGCTATACGTAACCTTAATTTCCTTTGGAATTCCCGTCATCAAATCGCGGCCCCGTATTTCGTAGTCGGAGGGCGGATTGTCGAGTTCGGGCAGGGCCGAGCCCACTTCCATTTTAATCTGTTCGGCCGAGCGTTCGCCAATGAGCAGGTTGTGCTCCCGGCGCATGTAATCGACAATATCGCGGGTAAATACGTCACCGGCAATACGAATTGACTGTTCACAAACGATACCCGACAAGGCGATAACGGCAATTTCTGTTGTGCCACCGCCGATGTCCACAATCATTGTACCGTTTGGCTGGGTAATGTCGATTCCAATTCCAATGGCGGCTGCAATGGGCTCATGAACCATGTATACTTCTTTGGCTCCGGCATGTTCGGCCGAGTCCTTAACGGCCCGCTTTTCAACTTCCGTAATGCCTGAGGGAATACAGATGACCATCCGGTGCGAGGGTGAGAAAAGCTTGCTGCCGGTGTCGATCATTTTTATCATACCCCGAATCATCAGTTCGGCAGTCGTAAAGTCGGCAATAACAACATCTTTGAGGGGGCGAATGGTCTTGATATTTTCGTTGGTCTTTTCGTGCATTTGCATGGCCTTGTGGCCAATGGCCAGCACCTTGCCGGTAATTTTGTCCATTGCAATAATCGAGGGCTCATCCACCACAATCCGATCCTTGTGAATAATCAAGGT
>JAQBNX010000281.1 GCA_028288385.1 Spirosoma sp. | reverse complement strand
AATTTTTGATAAACGCGCAAAAGTCTTGCCACTGCGTGTGGTCCATTGTCCAGGGTTCACCCATGCGTCCTAGCCCGTTGACGTGATGGAGCGTAATCGATGAATCGGTCAGATTATGAACAAAGTCAACGTCTTTGTTTATACTCTTGGCGTTGGTTAAGGTTTTCCACCTGGGTGTCTTATCCATCCTGTTAGGGTTTAAGTCTACTTACTTTCAGCGATTTAGGCTGATCCCACGTTAATTCATTCACCTTTTGATAAGGCGTCTCGCTGGCACTTCCTTCTTTGTCTCCATCGGCTGACCGGTTGGGCTGGCTGGTTCTCTCCCACCTCACCCTTTTGCCAGGTTCCCAAGGGTGATACCTATGAAAGCTCATGGCTGGTATAGGCGTCCACAACGCTCTCTGTACTCAATTGCCTGGTTAGATCACCCTTCGTAATAAGATTGAGGGCATCCACCTCAAAGGTGCCCTGATGCAAGGTTGAGTCAACAAACCACTGAGTATTGACCCGAGTTTGATCGACTACCTGCAGGGCCGTTAGTCGATTGCCCGCTTATCGTTTTTTAACGAACGATATAACGGTCATGTGGGGTCCCCTGATTTGAGTTGGACAAGACTATTTTCCTGGATGGTCTCCATGAATTTTTAGGATTATTTACTTCAACCTGAAAAAATAAACCGGGCTGCATCCGCAAATTGGGTAATGCCGAGTACCCCTGACCGTGTCCGCCCCTACCAATAGGGGTATCCAGTTTAGATGCTGCAAGATACTCCCGTAAATGGGTTAACATCATCGTTAAGTTCTTATTGCTATACGTGTACCCACTGGGGTCTTTTTGACTAAGAAGCCCGCTTTCAGTGTTGTTCATGGTTACCATCAGGCTGCCACCATCTACCTGCCAGGTAAAAGCCAATGGTTTAGCGCTGGGGTCTTGTTCGATCCATGTCTACCCGGTTTTATCATTCTTAAACCAATATTGAACATTGAGGTCAGTGACTGACTTGCCACTGGGTTAAGCAAACACCAGCCATCGGCTGAATAAGCGTTGCTGCTGTAAACTCGTGTCCTGAGAAGTCTTTATCGAACACGTTGCGATTGCTTTTACATCCCGACAATTCAATCAAAAACATCCCCAGGATCAGTGCCAGGCATACGCCCCATGTTGGAATGTTCCAGACGTTAATTTGGTTGGGGAATTGTTGTTTTTAGACATGGTAGGTTGTTGGCTTAGGTAAGAAAGCAATTTCACGGGAAGCTGCTTAGCCGATGTAAACGGAGTTGACGGTATAGATCCTGTGAGGTATAACCAGGAAACAAAACGCGTTCGGATAGTATGCTCATTTGGTGCCTTTCGTTGGCTTAATGGGCGAAGGAGCCCCTGTTTGGTCGCCCTGAGCATATTTGGGCACTTTATGAACGCCCGCTACTTTAGGGGCCCTGGTGGCTGGTTTTTTGCTGGTTTTGGGATCTTTTGCCATGGTAGTAACTAGTTAATACGGTTTCTGCTGATTGGAATAAGCTCACTTTCTTACTCGATTCTTACTTAATAGATCCCACAACAGCCGCTGTTGAGTAGCTCACCCGATTGGGTTGGCCGCTAAAATAGAAAGCAGATAAAATTGGGCAAACAAACCGCTGACAGACGAGTGGGCAAAATCAGGGGATTGCCTGGATGCTTTCGACAATCGTTCCGCCGCTTTTTCACTGTTTCACAGACTATGGGTGAGAACAATCAGGAAGGATCAACGAATACCACAAAGGTGGCCGAAATGCACCGCCGGGTAGCTGTTCTTTAACAGGATAAAGACTGATTAAGTACAGGTCAGCAACTAAGGGTAATCAATAAAGGGTCAGCGGACCAGTTGCATCTTTACCAAATAAAGGTCTGCTTATGGCTCTCAACGTTCTCATGCACTGTTTTCCGCTTTATTGTCTGCTGTTTCTAACGACCCACACGGCGAGTGCCCAGATAGCTGACGACTGGACAAGATTCCGTAATTACGCCCATGCGATTGGGGTTGACAGCTTATGCGCTCAGCCCGACCCGGCTTGTCTGAGGCGTTACTTTACCCAAATTATCTATGGCCGGGTTCCCCGCCGGATTAGTTACCAGGGTATATCGGAGCGCATTGATACCGTAAGCATCAACCGGCTCATCCATCAGTTTTTGGACAGGCCACTCTTGGTCGGGTCCCGGCCGCTACGGCCGGTCAGCCAGTGCGGTACCGAGGCAACCGCGCGTTCGTCCCAAGTCGATTAGAGTGCATTACTGGATTCACTCGAGTCCCAGGATCAACACTACCGGCAACTGGTCGCTTACTGCATGCGCTGTCTGGTGGATGATCACATGGCTGACTCGCTCACCATCGAGCAGGTGCAGGAAACACTCAATACCTACCGCTGGCTGAATCGATTTCATGCCCATAAACGGGTCGTCGTTAATATTCCCTCAGCCACATTCAGGGTCATCGACCGGCAGGGCAACACTTTACTCAGTAGTCGGGTTGTGGTCGGAAAGCGGGATACGCCAACGCCTCTGTTTACCGCTTCAATTCGCAGCTTAGTGACCTACCCGTACTGGAATGTACCCCGCTCGATTATGGTAAAAGATTTGTTGCCTCAGATACGCAAGAATCCAACCGTAATGCTGGAGACGATGAAATTACAGGTCATCAATGCTAACGGGGAGGTAGTCGATCCAAAGGCTATCAACTGGTCAACCCCAAAACAATACCTTGGCCTGCCGCCGTGCCGGTTATCATAACGTATAACCTGGTGAATATGGACGAAGCAGGAGCTGTACAAGTGCACCCGGACGTGTATGGCTGGTGGCGTCTGGCCCGGTAAGGAGGTCAGTTATAGAAGGCAATCCCATTGGTAGTGTACTGACCAATACCTTGATTAAAACCAACCTGACGGTGACGAATCGCCGAAGCTGTACGTTAACTAAAAAGTTCGCCGATGGTATTGATTTGACAATTCAAAGGGTATACGTTTTTGCCTTGTCTGCCAGAAAGGTCACTGGTTGAAGGGATTTTCTCCACGTTGCAGGTTGCGTTTAGGTATATTTACACTGAACCAGTCAGTTGGCTCATTGATTGCCTATACCGGACCAGCGAACCTGTCCTGAGTTGCTGTATAAAGAGCGCGTTGATAATCGGCCGATAAATGCTCCAGCACAGCTGCCCCACATTGCCGGTAGCGCCCATGATAAGAATTCATGTCAACATAAAATAAGGGGTAGCACTGTTTGGGTTATCAACTGGTTGATCAACTTACCACCTGGCAGCACGCAGCTTGTCAGGCTCCACGACCCGAATGCCACCCGAAGCGGTCATCTGAATGAAACTGCCCCCTTTAAATTCGGTCAGGGTACGGATCACCGACTCAGTTACCGTGCCGACCATGGCCGCCAGATCCTCCCGCGAAAGCTGGATGAGACCATCGGGTTGTTGTTCGTGTAGATTTAGCAGCGTATCAGCTACCCGTCGCC
>JAQBNX010000255.1 GCA_028288385.1 Spirosoma sp. | reverse complement strand
TCCTGGCCGATTTTGGCGGCATCTGGCGCCATCCCAAACACGAACTGACAGTTGGGCTCGTGGCAAAAAATGCGGGTTATTTAATCAAAAACTTTGGCCCGAACGACGCTACGTTACCGTTCGATTTGCAGGCTGGCATAACCCTCAAACCCCGATACGCACCCGTTCGACTAACTATAACAGCCCATCACCTGCAACACTTCGACATTACGTATAACGACCCAACCCTGAACATCCGCTACGATTTAAACGGCAATCCTATTCCGCAAACGGTGGGCCTTGTTGAAAAACTGGCCCGGCACCTAAGCGTCGGGGCGGAGTTCCTCCTCAGCCGTAATGTCAATTTGCTGGTCGGCTATAACCACCAGAAACGACAGGAAGGAAAACTGACAACCGGTGGTATTGGAGCGGGAATCTCGTATGGTGCCTCGGTGCAGGCTCGTGGTTTTCAGCTTACCTACGCCCGGTTCACATCCGTTCCTCAGGCCGGGACCAGCCAGCTCTCCCTGCGTATTGACCTTGATCGGTATCTTAAATAAATTCATGATTCCAGCTATCCAAACCAAAGCCGCCCGCATCAAACTCGTTTTAACTGACTCCGACGGCGTTTTGACCGACGGGGGCGTCTACTACGGTGAGTCGGGTGAAGTACTCAAACGGTTCAACATCCGCGATGGCATGGGCGTTGTGCGCCTGCGCGAATTGGTGAGCGTTCAAACCGGCATCATTACGGGCGAAACCTCGCCTTCAGTTGTAACGCGCGCAGCTAAATTAAAAATCACCGAATTACACCTGGGAGCAGGCAATAAGTTGTCCCTGCTGGCAGAAATTTTAAGCCGACTAGGTCTGGATGCGTCCGAAGTGGCTTTTATTGGTGATGACGTCAACGACCTGGAACTCTTACAGGCAGTTGGCCTCTCGGCCTGCCCGGCCGATGCTACGCGCCAGAACAAAGCCGTGGTTGACTATTGCTGCGAAACGGCCGGTGGTCAGGGTTGCTTCCGCGAACTGGCGGAGTTAATTATCGAGGCTAAGCTGGGTTACGTCTGAAAATTCACGTTTCCTTCGCACATTTTCCTGTTTCCCTTGTTTCTCTATCATAGAGATACCTCTTACGTATCTCCGTTTGTCAATGACCCAATTACTTAAAGACCTTACGCCCCGGCAAATCGTTGCCGAACTGGATCAATACATCATCGGCCAGCACGACGCCAAACGGAATGTAGCCATTGCCCTCCGCAACCGCTGGAGACGCATGAACAGCCCCGACGACATGCAGCGCGAAATTACGCCCAACAACATCCTGATGATTGGTGCTACCGGCGTAGGCAAAACCGAAATTGCCCGGCGGCTGGCCAAAATCGCCGATGCACCGTTTATAAAAGTGGAAGCCTCCAAGTTTACCGAAGTAGGCTACGTAGGCCGCGATGTGGAAAGCATGGTGCGCGATCTGGTTGAGCAGTCGGTTAACATGGTGCGGAGCGCCAAGAAAGAAGCCGTGCAGGTTCGGGCGCAGCAACTCGTGGAGGAAGCCATTTTAGATATTTTGATTCCGCCCGTCAAATCAACCAATGGACAGTCGACGGTGGGCTTTGAGAATGCCGCTGCCGATTCGGACGCAGAACTGAACGAACGCACACGCGAACGTTTCCGTGAGAAAATCCGCTCCGGTGAAATGGATGACCGCCGGATTGACATCGATGTTCAGCAAAACCAAACGCCCAACATTGGTATCATGGGCGGTGCAATCGACGATATGTCGATGATGAACATTCAGGAGATGATTGGTGGCATGATGCCCAAGAAGGGCAAAAAACGCAAGGTAACCATTGCCGAGGCTCGCAGGATTCTGCTCGAAGAAGAGGCTGCCAAACTCATCGACATGGACGAGGTGAAGGAGGAAGCTATTCGTAAAGCCCAGGATGCCGGCATCATTTTCATCGACGAGATTGACAAAGTGGCATCGGCCCGATCGGGCAATGGCGGTGGCCCCGACGTTAGCCGGGAGGGTGTGCAGCGCGACCTGCTCCCGATTGTGGAGGGCAGCGCGGTAAACACGAAGTACGGGGTCATCCACACCGACCATATTCTGTTCATTGCAGCCGGCGCCTTTCACGTAGCCAAACCCAGCGACCTAATACCCGAGTTACAGGGTCGTTTCCCCATTCGGGTCGAACTTCAAAGTTTGTCAGAGGATGATTTTTACCACATCCTGAAAGAACCAAAAAACGCGCTGACCAAACAATATGTAGCCATGCTGCAGGCAGAGTCGGTTAATCTGACGTTCGATGATGGCGCCCTGCGCGAACTGGCCCGGATTGCCTTCGAGGTTAACGGCGAGGTTGAAAACATTGGAGCGCGCCGGTTACAAACGGTGCTGAGCCATCTGATGAACGATTTCATGTTCGACATTCCCGACGTAATCGGGTCAAACGCCCAGATTTTGGTAACTAAAGAACTAGTTGGCGAGAAGTTGAACGGTCTGGTAAAAAACCGCGATTTAAGCCAGTTTATCCTGTAAAAAAACATCATGAACTGCCTTCTGGTGGGTGCCGTAGTTTAGACTCGACTCTCCGGCAAGTTGATCGATCAGTTTGTCGGAGCACTTACAATTACCGATACGAGTTGTTCCACCGCCCGATCAGTATCAGCCCGCTTCCGGTCGGGTAAATCGAATCGGTTAAACGGTCTCAATTCGAGTACGAATGTTTCCTCAGTCGTTTCCTCATCAATGGGCGTGTATAGCTTATAGCCAGTCACGTTTATGGGTATTAGTCCGTGCCGGGTTTTGAAGCGTGTCAGGAGGTAAGTCATTAGTTTCTCTACGCGTTTGGTCGGTACATTAGGGCTGGGTATGAACCGAACGTAGGCATGGGTCCGATCAGCCATTTTTTGCTCATGGGGCTCATAATGCCCTTCGCAACTCGAAAACGTCCTGACCAGTCCGGTTGCATTAAGGGCATCGACCAGCGGCCGGATGTGAGGTTCAATATCCTCCATGGGCGGATTGTTCAGGGTTGGACCGCCGGATTCAGTCAGCTTCTGTACCACAGCCAACCCACATATCCCGTTGCCACAAACGCTAACAGCGCCGACACGCCGAAAGAGGCTGTTAAACCCGCCTGGCCCACCAGGTGATTGAGCAACCAGCCCGACCCCAGTGCACCAAGACCAATGCCCGCTTCCAGGGCAATGTACATCGTTGCCATGGCCCGGCCACGGGTGGCTTCATCGGCCAGGTCGGCCGTCCATGCCTGGATGGTTGGAGCGTTCATTCCGCTGGAGAACCCATAGAGCAGCGCAGCGGTCCAGTAGATAAGCGGGCTATGAGTTACCATGAGCAGGGCCATCGAGACGACTAACAGGGCCGCCGAGACAGTCAGTACCGGCACCCGCCCGTATCGATCCGACGACCGGCTAAAAACCAGCCGTACGGCCAGCGACGCCAGCGTGTAGACCGTGAAAAACAGCCCTTTATTAGTGATGCCAACCGACGTGCTCAGGCTCGAAATAAGGGTAAGCACGGCCCCATAGCTGAACGACTGGAGCAAGAGTACCATAAAAGGGGGCAGCGCCTGCCTATCGAATATTTCGTTCTTCTTCAGCCTGAGCAGACTAAACCGAAATGGCTGAGTGTTAACCAGCGTTTCGGGCAGACGTAGCAGAATGCCGATCGATAACAAGGCAAAAACCGACGATGTCCAGAACATGACGTTCATGGAATAATCGTGGGCCAGCCAACTGCCAATGGCCGGACCCAGCGACATACCCAGGGCTGTGAACAACCCCAGCGTGCCCATGGCTTCGCCCCGGCGGTTGGCTGGCACTACGTCGGCTACGTAGGCAGCGGTGGCGGTGGGTTTGGTACCGGTAGAAAAACCATGAACAAGCCGCAGCATCAAAAATCCCCAAACGGTAAGCAGATAAGGATACAAAAAACCGCAAACGAAGCACACGATCGACCCGAAAGCCATCACCGGCACGCGTCCGACCGTATCGGTTATTTTGCCGCTGAAGGGCCGCGAGAGTCCCGCCGTAAGCGTGAAAAGCGCAATAATTAACCCCACATATTCACGGCCACCCAGTTTGGTCAGGTAGTCGGGCAGTTCGGGAATCATCATCGAAAAACTGGCCGAAAACAGAAAGTTACTGGTACTGAGCAGCCAGAACGAGACCGTGTACAGCCTGGGCCTGCCAGCAGTCTGACGGGTAAAAAGATGGCGAACGACCAAAATAACGTTGACTTAGTTTGCCCAAATTTACGACGTATTCAGCGAAAAGCGGGGCAACCTTATCATGGGACGGCTTTTGACGTAAATTTGCAGCCCGATGATCCGGGTACCATGTAACAGAGACAGAATGGGTACGTTGCTAAATGGCGTATCGATGCTTTTACAGCCCATAATCGGTGGTTCATTGATACACGAGCTATTTCTGGTTCCTATTTATTCAAATTATGTCACGCAATCTTAAAATTGGTCTCTTCCTTACCGTCTCCATCCTCTTAACGACGTTTACGTTTTACTTCTGGCAAATTTTCAGGAGCCCAAACCTCCTGACACAGGAAAACGACAAACCCTTCGCCTTGCTCATCCGGCGTGGTGCTACGTTTGAATCAGTGATTGACACCCTCAAAACCCACGATGTCCTGAACGACGAGATGTCTTTCCGGTTTCTGGCCAAGCTGATGAAGTACCCCGACCGCGTGAAGGAAGGGCGGTATGAACTCAAGCCTCGCATGGGCAACCGCGAAGCCTTAGTTAAGCTCCGCAACGGCAGCCAGGACGCCATGACGGTTACGTTTAACAGCATGCGGCAAAAGAGCGACCTGATTCAGCGACTGGGCAGCAAGTTTGAGTTTGGTCCGGGAGCACTCGACACGCTGCTCAACGACCCGGCCGTATGTGAGAAATACGGCTTCGACACCACCACCATCGTGTGCCTGTTTCTGCCCAATACCTACGAGTTCTTCTGGACCATCAAGCCCGAGGCCTTGCTGGATCGAATGGGCACCGAATACAAGAAATTCTGGACGCCCGAACGCCAGGCTAAAGCAAAAGCGCTTGGACTAACGCAGACTCAGACCCAGGTGCTGGCATCCATTGTGGCCGGCGAAACCAACAAGCGCGACGAACAGCCCCGCGTCGCGGGCGTTTACCTAAACCGGCTAAAGCAGGGAATTAAGCTGCAAGCTGACCCAACGGTGATTTTCGCCCTGCGCGACTTTGGTATCCGGCGCCTGCTCAATAAGCAACTGGCTGTCGATTCGCCTTACAATACGTACCGGTACACGGGTTTGCCGCCGGGGCCCATCAACCTCCCCGCTCCCGCCACCATCGATGCTGTTTTGAATGCCGAGAAACATGACTACCTGTTTTTTGTTGTCGATGCCCGTTTCAACGGCTACCACACCTTCTCAAAAACCATGTCTGAACACATGGCTAACGCACGTTTGTATCAGCAGGCGCTCAACCGAATGAAGATTATGAAGTGATTACGTGCTAAGAAATTCCCTAA
>JAQBNX010000250.1 GCA_028288385.1 Spirosoma sp. | reverse complement strand
GTCACCGTTTCTTGGTTCGTTTCTGGACGAAAACGTTGACGCCTGGTATCAGAATGAAGAGCAGCTCTCGCAGGTGCTCAGTCTGGCCTCTGGCGTGGCTATTTTATTGTCGTGCATCGGCCTTTTTGCCATTGCCCTGCTAATGATTGAACAGCGTACAAAAGAAATTGGTGTCAGGAAGGTATTGGGCGCCAGTATTCCCGGTATTGTGCTCTTGCTGTCCCGCGACTTTGTCAAATTAGTTTTAATTGCCCTATGCATTGCCGTACCGCTGGCCTGGTTCGGGATGAAAACATGGTTAAATAACTATACCTATCGCATCGACATAAGCCCTTGGGTGTTCGTGATCGTTGGCCTCTCTGCCATCCTGATTGCGCTGCTGACGGTAAGCTTCCAAAGTATAAAAGCCGCCCTGATGAACCCGGTCAAATCATTACGTAGTGAATAAGCCTCATTGCGTCTAATGGAAACCCTGTAACGCAAAAAAGCCATGTTACGCAATTACCTCAAAATAGCGATTCGCAATTTTGCAAACCACAAAGTTTACTCGTTCATCAACCTGGGCGGACTCACTATTGCGGTAACATGCTGCCTCCTGCTGGGCCTCTACGTCCGGCATGAATGGAGTTTCGACAGTTTTCATCATAAATCTGACCGGCTTTACCGCGCCTGGACGCGGGAGGAATACAAAGGCGAGCAGTTTAAGAACGTATCGACACCCTACATCCTTGGACCGACGCTGAAACAAACATTCCCGGAGGTGGAAGGAATGACCCGGATACGGGCGGGTGAATTCAATGTCAGAAAGGGAAACGAAGTATTCAGTGAGCGTGTGCACCTGGTCGATCCGGACTTTTTCAGGATGTTCGATTTTCCCTTGCTTACAACCCAGTCCGGCGATCCACTGCAGGAATTGTATTCCGTTGTCCTGACGGAGAAGCTGGCCCAAAAATATTTTGGCAGCGAAAACCCCATTGGTAAAACGCTGAATATGCAGTTGGACAGCACCATGCAGACGTTTACCGTGAAAGCGGTGGCAAAGAACGTACCAACCAACTCCAGCATTCGGTTCGGCATGGTTATCCCTATGGCGCATATCAAAGGACTGGTTTCCGACAAGGGTCAAAAAAGCTGGTTTATGGTCGATCCGGAAACGTATGTCCTGTTGCGTGAAACCACCAGTGCCGACAAATTAGTCCCTAAATACCCCGCCTTGCTACGTACCGCACTGGGCGACAAATACAAAGGGGGCAATTACGTCATCCATTTACAGCCGATGGTTGATATTCACCTGAATAACGACCTGCCACCCGGCTACGAACCCACCAGCGACCCCACTTACTCCTATATCCTGTCTGGCATTGCCTTGTTTCTGCTGGTCATTGCCTGCATCAACTTCATGACCTTATCGCTGGGTCGTTCGCTGAGCCGGGCGCAGGAGGTGGGTGTCCGGAAGGCAATGGGAGCGGTACGCAGCCAGTTGATGCACCAGTTCTGGAGCGAAGCCCTGCTCATGACGGTACTGGCAGTTGGGCTGGGATTGGGGGCTTCCATGCTCTTAACACCTTTGTTTGGGAAGTTGGCCAACCAGGAACTAGTCTTTCGCTTCGACGGGACCACCACTTTGGTGCTTATTGGGTTGGTAATCGTGGTTGGGTTGGTGGCCGGCAGCTATCCGGCCATTGTCTTGTCGGGCTTTCGCCCGGTAGACGTGCTCAAGGGTAAGTTATCCCTTAAGGGCGATGTAAGCTTATTCTGGCGGGCGCTGGTCGTGGTGCAGTTTAGCCTGTCGGTCATGCTCATTGCGGGGACTTTCGTGCTCAATCAGCAGTTGAGCTACCTACAAAACAAGTCATTAGGCTTCAAGAAAGAGCAAACCGCGGTGATCCCGGTTGGTGTAGGCGGCTCGGAAGGGCGGGCAATCGTAGAGCGATTCCGCAACGCTGTAGCGAATCAGAAGAGTGTCGTGAGCGTGGCGGCTTCGGCTTTCCCGTTTGGCGTGGGTGGCTGGGGCGAAATGGGATTTTCGGACGATCAGAAAGTGTACCGTGAGTGCAAATTCAATATTGTTGACCCCTACTTCATTCCAACCTACAACATTAAGCTGGTGGCGGGCCGCAACTTTGATCCCAAAAACAGCGCCGATAATTTTGGTGCCATCATCGTCAACCAGGCCTTTGTCAGGAAGTTCGGCTGGAAAAACCCACTTAATGAACGCCTGCCGAGCAAGTTCCCACCGAATCGTGTCATTGGCATTACCGAGGATTTTCACTACGCTTCCCTGCACCAGAAGGTAGAGCCACTCATGATCATCATGCGCCCCGATTCAATCTTTAAGGAGGTCGAAAATCTGATGTTTCAAACCTCGTCTATGCCCGACCTGTCAATCCGGTTGACGGCTGGTAACCTGCCCGAAAAAGTAGCGATGCTCGAACAGACCTGGAAAAGCGTCGCCCCTAATCAACCATTCCGGTTCACATTCCTGGACGAAGACCTCCAACGCCAGTACGAAGCCGAGCAGCGTCTGGGCCGCATTGTCACCATTGCGTCGGTGTTTTCTATCCTCATTGCCTGTTTGGGCTTGTTTGGTCTGGCCACACTGGCCGTTGCTCGGCGAACAAAAGAGATTGGCGTCAGAAAGGTGCTGGGTGCATCGGTGCCGAGCATTGTCAACCTGCTGGCCAAAGATTTTCTGAAGCTGGTGCTGGTTGCCATTGTCATTGCTTCGCCCCTGGCATGGTGGGCTATGCAGCGGTGGTTACAGGCATTTGCCTATAAAATTGACATTCACTGGTGGGTCTTTGCGCTGGCGGGCCTGTTGGCAATAACTGTCGCTTTTTTGACCGTCAGCTTTCAAAGTGTGAAAGCTGCCTTAATGAACCCCGTAAAATCCTTACGTAGTGAATAAACCTATACCTATATCTCTATGTCCTACATCGCCATTCCCATCCCGAACCTGCCCGGTAAGCAGGACATCGAAATTGAAGTGACCATCAACGGCCAGAAACAGGCACTGCACTACCGTGTGGAGTTGTTCTACTGGGGCGACTGTTTTGGATTTGGTCAGAGCGCACCAAGTTTTGAATACAACACCCTTGGCAAGGGCACCCTTGACCGCGTAGAGTGCATTCGGCAGCATCTCAGCAGTTATGATCAGGACTGGGCACTCTATTACATTGGTGCCCCTACCGATGATTTTGTGCCTGTTACGTTCGTTAAAAAAGAAGATCTTGCCAAGCAACGGCAGTTGCGGGCCATGAGTTAAGTTGGCCGATTCTCTGCCCAAAAGGCGTCGATGGGTTTAAAACAGGTTTAGGGACGTAGTGTCAGATTAGCTAATCTGACACTACGTCCCTAA
>JAQBNX010000248.1 GCA_028288385.1 Spirosoma sp. | reverse complement strand
CCTGAGCTTCCTACGTGGGCATTAGCACCAGACAAAACAGCGAACAGAATTAAAGGCGGAAGCAACAGCTTCAGCCACTTTGCCCGATTATTGCTTTTTACCGTACTCATCATCGTTATCCAAATTTCACTCGATTTATTGCTGATTATCGTACCACCCGTTTCATCCAGTTTCCCCAGAACAAACCCACGCGGGCCGAGATAAAGGCATAGACCACAGCTTTAGCAAAACCCATAGCAAACTCGCCCGGCGACTGTAGATTCCAGGGGGCGAAAGCGTAGCGGTACTCCCAGTCAGGCGGACTGTCATAGGTCCAGGAATGGGACATAAAAAACCAATTCCGGGCGAGGGGCGACGTATTCAGAAATCCGCCAAACGGCCATTGAACAGCCAGCAGGACAATCATAAAAGCAACGGCCAGCAGCCCCGCCAGCAACCAGTCGTTGAGCGGACGTACTGACGTATTAGCCAGACTGGCTTCGTTATTAATTTGGGCTCTATCGAAGCGATGCATCAGCAGATCCAGCACAAAGCCCGGGATGACTAACAGCAAGGGGAATACGAAAGCCTGATAATTTGTGATGGGATTGAGCACAGGACCCAGCCGTGGCTGGGCCGGAAACAAAGGTAGAATCCAGCTCGGTACGGCTAAAAACAGCATGTATAGGGTAGCCACCGTCGTGATGGGCCAGCGCAGCAGCAATGCCCGGCCCACAGCCAGCAAGTAGAACGGCAGAATTATGGCTCCAATCGTGTAATAGGATGAATTATGCGACTCGTGGCGACCCATCGACTCAGAAACCAGCGTAAATAACATGGTGAGCAACAGCCCGGCCGAAATGGCAAACAGCCACTTCAGGCGAGTGGCCTTACGACTATCCTTCGTCTGGGACAGGGCTTCCTGCTCCCGGTAGCGGTTCTGCAACGATAGAACCCCAACCATGGCGCCGAACTGCAGAGTCATAATACCAATGGCCAGGATCGTGTGTGGCGGTGTCAGAATCTGAACGTCCAGGCCGTAGGTGTTGTGCCACCAGTCGTCGAACGGGGCCGAGGTAAGCATGGCCAGTGCCCCCCAAACGGAGAACATAGCCCCTAATGGTCCGTAGAAAACACCCCAGAACGGCACCGCTTCGGCCCGGCCGGGGTGGTGCCGGCTCAACGTCATGCTCAAAATCTGGTAGGCAGAAAAGAGGCCCGACACAATGGCACCGACGTAAATAACTACGTGAGGAGGTGCCAGCAGGCCATCGCGACCGATGCTCATGTGCCACATGATATCCCAGAGCAGCCCCATCACCACACAGAATGAGGAGAAAACGACGGCGTAGAGATAAGTCGGAATCGAACCCACACCGGCAGAGAGCCCCACCCACTCAGCAGAGCGAATATCGGCCTGATTATTAGTTGACCCAAGCGAAGAAGGAATGGCTGATTGCATGAAAATGATTTTGGTATAATTCGGATCGCTGAAGCGGATGAAAGATACAAAAAGGTTATTTAATCTGATTCCCAACGTGTATGAACGGTAGTGAATTCAGGATGAAACGACTCTTACCTTATCTAAACTGACAAAGACAACCCGGGAGTGTTTAAGCCATATCGAACGTTTTTTAGACCAATGGAACATCAGAAGCATTAACTTTCGGCGTTATTTAGCGTAATACGCTTCTATTCATTATACATACCAATGCAGTACGTAACATCCATTCGACGCAACCGAGCCGTGCAGGCATTAAGCCTTATACTGGGCATCAGCCTGTTTGTGAGTGCGTGCATACCCGATTTTCTGGTGTCAAATCCAGACTGGGTGGTTATTGAAGCCGGGGATCACGAATCGTTACCAAAGCGCAAAGCCGGCATTCTGTTCAGTCCCACCGAGGTGTCGGCAACAGTCACCTTCGACAGCACCTGCATTTATGACGTTGGCGAAGTGGACCAGCAGGACTGGAACAAAGTGATTGGTTTTGGCTTTGTCGGTTCAAAAGACCAGGACATAACGGTGGGAACGCCCCCGCACCAGATCGATGGTGCACGGGTTGGCTGGCGATGGAACCCACAAAATGGCCGCATTGACCTGGGTGCTTATGCGTACGTAGAAGGCCATCGTATTGACTTCAAAGTAGCGGAAGTGGCCTTGAATACCCCCACAAAACTGGTTATCAAGATCGACTATACCCGTAAGCTCTATCAGATTCTGGGTGGCAAACCCATTCCGTTTACGCATAACAAAACATTCGCTTACAAAACTGGCCTTTACTTTGGTGGCAGCCAGCCAGCGCCCCACCAAATCCGGGTTAAAATTGTGGAAGATTAGCAACCCTTACGCGCTTAGCCGCTCATAGGGTGTTAATTCACAGGCCTAAAAAAGCCGCCATACTGAGCCAGAGCCCTGTACTGTGGCCCATCGCTGGTTTGAGGCTGGCAGTTCATAACAGCAAAACTGTAAGGCAGCACAGACGTCTTGGTTAGACAAGCTAACTCAATAACTCTCTTATGGCCCACTACGAAGCTCTACACGACTGGAATGTCTCGCCCACCGAAGCCGTCGCCTTACAGCAACAGTTGCGAAACCAGATTCGCATTGAGCCGCTTACGAAAGTGCCCAAAACCATTGCGGGCTGCGACATTTCATTCAATAAATTCGAGGAGACAGTCTACGCCGGTATCGTGGTGCTGAATCTGGAAACACTAGAGATTATTGAGGAAGCAGGCGTGGTCAGCAAGGCCCCATTTCCCTATATTCCCGGATTGCTGTCTTTTCGGGAAATCCCGTCGCTGCTCGAAGCCTGGGCGAAGTTGACCGTTGAGCCGGATGTGGTTATGTTCGATGGTCACGGCATTGCACACCCGCGCCGAATGGGTATTGCGTCTCACGCGGGGCTGTTCCTGAACCGGCCAACGTTTGGGTGCGGCAAGTCGGTGCTGGTTGGCAAGTACGACGAACCAGCCCCAGAACGCGGCAACTGGTCGCCCATGACGCATCATCGAGATGTAATCGGTGCGGCTCTGCGTACCAAAAACAAGGTTAATCCGGTCTACATCTCACCGGGCCACCTCATCGACCTCGACACTGCCATCTCGCTCACCCTGCAATGTAACGGTGGCTACCGTCTTCCCGAACCCACACGCCGGACGCATAATCTGGTCAATGCGTTACGAAGGGGAGAGAAGGCAGTGCAGTAAAATTATCCCCCGTAGAACCGCAGCTGGTTTTGCAGGCTTGTTACCTGGTTTTGCAGGGTTTCCACGCGGTTCAGCAGGTCAGCCACTACGTCCAGATCATCGGGGTGAATATGCAGGTCGTGGTGCAGCCGGACAAATTTCTCCAGTTGTATTAGTTGAGCCTCCTCGATATAGAGCGTTTGTTCGATTGTGGTGGTTTCAACTAAATCGTTAGCGGCCAACGTTTCAACGAAGGTGATTTCGATGTTGTTATGCACACAAAAGTCACGGACAAGGATCAAGTGTTCAGTTTGCATCGGATCAATGGTTATAGAGTCGATAATTGCCGGAACAGGGCTTTTTGCTGGTCGGTGAGGTTGGTGGGCAACTTAACCTGCCAGGTAATGTAGAGGTCGCCAAACTGACCGTCCTGCTTGTAAACGGGAAATCCCTTGCCCTTCAGTCTGACCTTGGTGCCGCTTTGCGTTTCGGGTTGAACAGTCAGTTTTACTTTGCCGGCCATCGTTTCCACGACGCGCTCGCCCCCGAGCAGAGCCGTATAGAGGTCGATTTCTTCGTCGATATACAGATCGTTGCCCAACCGTTTGTAGCGCGGGTCATCGGCAATGACGAACGTAATGTATAGATCGCCGGCGGGCCCTCCATTCACACCCGGCGAGCCATAGCCCGCCAGCTTAATTTTCTGACCGTTCTCAATACCGGCCGGTACGGTAATCCGGATGTTCTTTCCCTCAATGGTCAAGGTTTGTTTATGCGTCACGTAAACGTCGCGCAGGCTGAGGTGCAATTCGGCCTGATAATCCTGTCCGCGAAATTGCGTTTGCCGCCGACCACCCCTGGGGCTTCCCTCCTGCCCAAACATAGATGACAGAAAGTCAGAAAAATCAGTCCCACCGAAACCGCCGGAAAAGTCATCGTTGACCGGATTGCCCTGTGTATACTGACTGCGTTGCTGCTGTTGCCGACGGGCCTCCTCAAATTGTTCGGCATGTTGCCAGTCTTTTCCGTACTGATCGTATTTTTTTCGCTTCTCAGGATCGCTCAAAATTTCGTTGGCTTCGTTGATCTGCTGAAATTTTTTGTTGGCTTCTGCATCGTTGGGGTTCAGGTCGGGATGATGTTTCCGGGCCAGCTTACGGTAAGCCTTCCTAATGTCGTCCTCAGACGCCGTTTTGGGTACGCCAAGGACGTTGTAGTAATCAATAAAGTCCATTTGATGTGTATTGTCGTAATTTAATAACTGGTACCCTCCTCTAACTTCACCTTTCCACGAAACGTCCAGAACATGAACACGGTATAGGTAGCGACCAGCGGCATGCCAATGGCAGCAAACAGCAGCATAGTTCGCAATGAACCGTCTGACGAGGCAGCTTCGTAGATACTGATATGACCATGCGGGTCCAAATTAGACAGCACAAGGTTTGGATACAGGCCCATCGCGAAAAGAATAAGCAGCAAGGCGGTCGTTACGGCTGAGGAGATGAAGCCCCGCTGGTATTGCCGCTTCTCAATGCTCCGACGAATGTTCAGCACGATTAATACAGCCGCAGCGGGTAATACAAACAAGGCTGGGTAAGTCTTAAAGATGGCCGTCATGTGGGGCACATAGATTAGGGTTGCCAGCGAAGTGGTAACGAAACACAGAATAAAGAACTTGCTGGTGTTATTGGCAATGATTGTTAGTTTGGCGTATAACCGGCTTTCGGTTTTCATGATCAGATACATGGCTCCGTGCATCATAAAGAGCGCCAGCACCGTAACGGCAATCAGAATGGCATACGGATTAAAAAAATCACTTAGGTGGCCCATGAACTCATGGTTGGCATTGAGCGGAATCCCCTGAATCAGATTCCCCAGTATCAGGCCTAATAACAGTGATATGGTGATGCTGGACACCGAATAACTAACATCCCAGAGCCGACGCCACCAGAGCATTTCTTCCTTACTCCGAAACTCAATGGAAATAGCCCGAAATAGGATGGCTAGCAGAAACAGCATAAACGGCAGGTAAAACACCGATAGAATCGTGCCATATACCAGGGGGAAAGCCGCGAATAGAGACCCCGCCCCAATCACGAGCCAGACCTCGTTGCCGTCCCATACCGGACCGATCGCGTTGAGGGCGATACGCCGACTTTGTTCTTTCCTAAAAAACAAGTGTAGCGCCCCGGCCCCCAGGTCGAAGCCGTCCAATATACCATAACCACTGATGAGCGCCCCAATCAGGAGAAACCACCAAGTGGGCAGATCTATTCCTAAAATAGTGTCCATCTAGACGTAGTGTTTTTAATTAAATACCAGTTTTAACCAAAT
>JAQBNX010000217.1 GCA_028288385.1 Spirosoma sp. | reverse complement strand
TCTGGGGGCTTATCATGGAGCGGCTAAACTGCCCGCCGATATGGTTGAGCAGGTGATCACGACCAACCGGAAACATACCGATACCGACCTGAACAAGCTGGCCGATGAGCTAACAGAAGTAATCTGGGCGCGTCAGTAGCTATTTATCATTACTCAGCACATCAACCGTGAGCCAGGCCATGACGGTCTTGCAACGTAACAGGGTAAGCTAAGCCGGGTTACTCAGTCGGTTACCAGGCCGATTATCTGACCAAAATAACGATGTCGAACGGGGATATTTGCTTAGTGTCTTACTAATTCTTTTTCAAGTCGTCTGTGTCCACGAGCTATTGGTTAACCGCCCAGTTACGTCAATTTGGATTTGTACCAACCATCCAATTTTCTATCGCATGACAGATGGCTTCGCTGGCCTACGTTCCTGCAATTGGGCCAGCGAGCAATTAGGCAACTTAGGCAGAACTAAGCGGGCAAACCACTCAGCTTCTTCGATCAGCGGGTAACCCGAAAAAATAAATGCCCGTATGCCCATGTCCATATATCGATTGATCTTCTCCACTAACTGATCAGCGCTACCCACCAGTGCACCACCCGCTCCCGAACGGGCTTTCCCAATATCGGTCCAAAGCAGCGGCTCCACAAAGCCGTTGTCATCGGCCTCTTTACGTAGTTCGTTTTGCCGCAGCACGCCCAGCGACCACGAACTTTGCGAGGCATTTTTCAGGGCCGCACCCCGCACGGGATCAAACTTCGACATGATATGCCGGGACCAGGCGCGCGCTTCTTCCTCCGTCTCCCGTACAATGAGGTGAATACGCAGACCAAAATCCACCTGTCGTCCATGACGGGCGGCCCGTTCTGACACATCCTGCATATTGGCATACAACAACTCCTCGGTTTCTGGCCACATAAGAAACACGTCGCAATAACGGGCGCATAGGTCCCGCGCACCATCCGACGTACCACCGAAATAAAGCAATGGTCCACCGTTCTGCTGGTAGGGTTTAACCGGATCAGTCGCTAAACTGATTTTACCATACACAGGTCCATCATGTTCAATGCGGTCCTGGGTCCAGGCTTGTTTCAGAATTTGAATGGTTTCGGCGCAGCGCTGGTAGCGAAAGTCGGCGTCTTCGCGATAGCCGGGCAGGTCAGAATTGATAATGTTGATCGTCAACCGGCCGTTAAGCATCTGATCGAGCGAGGCCAGGGTACGTGCCAGCATCGGTGGGTGCATTTCCCCGCAGCGGATAGCGGTTAGTAAACTAATGTTTTCTAAGTCTGGCGCTACTCCAGCCGCAAACGGAACCACTTCCAAACCAGCCATGTAGGATGTGGGCAGCAACAAGTTACTGAAACCCAGCCGCTCAGCAGTCAGAGCGATATTTCGGCAATGAGCAAACGTACTACGGGCAGGATCGCGGACGCTTAAGAATTCGGTATCCTCCCCGCATAAATCAGAAAACCAGGATACCTCGCAAACGCGCCCGGCTGTCCGGACAGGAACTGATTCAATAGGCTGATGAAGCATTGATGATACGGTTATTGGCTATGATTTAACTCGATACCCTAAAGCGCACTAACTCGATTTAAGGTCAGGTAGGTTATCCGTTACGTGCTATTTTAGTCTGTTGATACCGACGGTTGACCAAAAAAATGACAAATCCCACTGCGCCGGCAATCGCTACGTCGCGGGCTTCCCGGCCTGAACTGTTACTGATCAGCCAGATGCAAAGCAACATCGCCAACCCCGAAACAACCAAGCCTCCTCTTACCTGAAACTGCGCCATCGAGACGTCAGCCCGTCGACGCAGCATGGGCAAAGCCGCACAAGTCAGCGCAAAATAAGCCAGTCGAATCAGCGTGCTGAGTGTCAGCGCATAAAGAAAGGTACCCGTTATAGCCAGCAGGAGTTGCACAGCGGCTGTTAGTAAGATTGCTACGTAGGGGGTACGAAAACGAGGATGGGTGTTGGCTAACCAGACCGGCAACTGCTTTTGTTCGGCCATAGCAAACAGCAGCCGGGGTCCCGTCAGCATCAGCGCATGAAGCGTACCCATCGCCGTGATTAACGCCACAATTGTGATGAATAAAGCCCCGCCCGGTCCAATAAATTGACCGGCGGCATCAGCCAACGGACGTTCGGAATGTGTTAGATTGGGTAACGTGCCAATGCAGACAAACTGTACAGCAATGAACAGCACCGCTACCGTGCCAATGGATACCAGCAACGACAATGGTACTGTTCGCTGGGGTTGCTGCACCTCGCCCGATGGTATAGCCGCTACGTCGAAACCCGAAAAAGTAAAAATAAGCAGCAATACGGCCTGTGAAAAAGAGGTATAGTCCGGAAATTTGGTGAATGTAAAAGCGGCCGTATCTACGAAAAATAAGCCCACCATAGCAAATAGACCAATTGCCAGTAATTTACTGACGGTAAATACGGTGTTCACCCGCGCCGAGCGCTGCACGCCCAGGTAGTTTATAAAGGCTACTCCAACAACCAGCCCCGTGATCAGGCCGGTCCGCTCCCAGTCTGTCGCCAGTTCAGGTCTAAAAACGGCTGCATAACTAACGAACAGGTTACAAATAGAAGCAAACGCAGCCGTGCGTGATAGCCAGAACAACCAGCCGACCTGAAAACCCACCAACGGTCCAAATGCCACGCGCGCGTACAGATACGGACCACCCGTCGTGCTAAATCGGCTGCTTACTTCGGCAAAACATAGAATAATCAGCGTCACAACAGCCGCACTAACGATGTAGGCCAGTAGACTCCAGGCGCCAATCAGCGCATAGAGCTTTGCAGGTAACCCCAGGATACCCGCGCCAATCGTGATATTGATAATGAGCGCGATAAAATCGAACCGGCCAATACCCCGCAGTAACCGGGGCGATGAATCAGGGGTTTGTGCCACCCATTATTTTAGTTTAGTGGCCACTGATAAGCCGAACTTGGTTCCAAAGAAATCACCGGCGTTCCAGACGGGCCTAGTGTTAGATTCGGCGGTGAGGTAACCGATCAGGAACTGCAACTGCACGTGCCGGGCTGCCGCAGTCCAGTCGAAAGGCTGGTTCATGTCGTCCTGCGGAGAGTGATAGATAGTTGCACGCCAGGCGAGATTAAGCTTTGTGCCATTGCGGTCGTCGCCGGTTGTAGAGCCACTTTTAATGTAAATAGCCGGGATGCCCTGCCGCACAAAACTAAAATGATCGGATCGCATGAACACGGCCTGTTCCGGAATCGGATCGGAGGCAATTTCCACCCCAACAAATTTGGCGGCTGTTTCGACGGCCCCTTTCATGCTCGAATGCTCGGAGCCATAGGGCACGATATCTAACAGCGGATGAAAGAAAAACGGCATGTCGAGGCATAAGTTTGCTACGATTTTATCCTTAGGTACCGTTGGATTACTGGCAAAATAATCGGAGCCGAGCAGGCCCATTTCCTCACCTGTAACAGCCACAAACAAAATGGACCGGCGCGGACTTTTGGGCAACGACGCAAAAAGCCGGGCCGCTTCGAGGTTAATGGCAACACCCGAGGCATTATCATGGGCGCCATTATAAATAGAATCTCCCCGCATGGGTGTGCCTGGTGTTGATGCGCCCAGGGTGGATGTGACCTTTACCGGTCGCCCGATGCCAAGGTGGTCCAGGTGCGATACGTACACAACGTACTCATCCTTTAATTTGGGGTCGGAACCCGGTAACAGCCCTACAATGTTTTCGCCCACCAGACCATCGCTCAGTTCGGTTTGCGTATGGGCGCGAAAGGATACATTCATCGGGAATGCCTGTGGCTTATGCTGACTCGCATCCAATCGGGCTTGTTCAAAGGTTTTAGGCGCTTTAGCAAATAAGGCCCGAGTAGTTGAATCTCCCAGTGAGGCTATAACCCGCAGCTGTGGGAACGTGCGTTGGGCACGGCCTTGCGGATCGGTCCATCGGTAAATAGCCTGCCGATTGCGCGGTGCGTTGGCTTCAACACGGGCGCTAATGTCGGTGGGCAGGCTGAAGGTTATCAGGCCTACAGCCCCGTGTGCAGCTGCTACTTCCTGCTTGGCTGAACCCGAAAAAGCCCGCTGATTCGGGGGAAAGCTAGACGGAGCCCCATTGAAGCAAGCCACAATTTTACCCCGCACGTCCATACCCGCATAATCGTCGTACCCCAGTTCAGGTGCCGACACCCCAAAGCCAACGAAGACAATGGGAGCCGAAACGTCGCTGCTGGCCTGACCAAAGTTTGGACTAAGCGTAAAGTTTTTGCCATAGATGAGTGGCTGCTCCTTTTTATCCCAAATTAAGGCTAGCGTGCTGGCCTCTTCGCGAACCTGGGCCTTTCGCAGCGGCACAGCCTGCCTAAACGTACCGTGCTGCCCATGCGGTTTAAACCCAAGTGTTTTAAACTGTTTCTCTACGTATTGAGCCGCCAGTTCATAGCCTTGCGTACCGGGTTTCCGACCGGCCAGTTTGTCATCAGCTAAGTAACGCATGTGCGCTTCAATGGCTTCTGGTCGTACACTATGGGCTGCTTTCTGAGCATCGGCCGGAATAATCTCAGATGGATTGGTCTGAGTCCATACACTGAGAAACAGAAAGACCGCTAGGGAGATCACTTTCATCTGATGTCAGTAGGGCAAAACAGGTTGACAAATTGGCCGTTCATAGGCGTTGCTTCGTTCGATGCGACAGATTGTAAACGAGCTGGAATGCTTACCTTGTCAAAGGTCGGAGATAAGCACCTATTTTCCGTACCCCTCATGGTCGCATTAGCCCTTTTCGGCTACTAGAGCACCAAAAGATTTTTCAACCGCCCTATCGGTCCCTTTTAACTTTGTGCAAACAGCAGACAGATATTATTCAAAATGAGAAAGATCCGAATCCTGGAACATATCTCCCTGGACGGCGTGATCCAGCACGAAGATGGCGAAGGCTTCACGCATGGCGGATGGACGGCACCCTATCGGACTCCGGCTGGGCTAGAGGCTGTCGTTGAGGCACAGGGCAGCAGTTTCGATCTGCTGCTTGGCCGTCGCACCTACGATATCTGGGCCGGCTTCTGGCCAAAGGCCGGGGATAGTCCAATAGCGAATGGCCTGAATGCTGCGACGAAATACGTAGCGACCCACAGGCCGGACAGCCTCGAATGGGGACCCGTTGGGGACTTAGGCGCGAACATCCTGGAGGGAATTCGGAGCCTCAGGTCAACAGATGGCCCAGACCTGATCGTTTGGGGAAGTTCAACGCTAACGTCCCTGTTGCTCGACAGGGGATTGGCCGACGAGGTTGTGCTACTTTTCTACCCGGTCTTGCTGGGCCGGGGCAAACGCTTTTTTTCCGACAGTGCCGACGCACGCGAACTTGCTTTCGTCAGCACGAAGGTTACGTCCACGGGCGTACTCATAAACACGTACCGGCACGTTGGGGCGCTGCAAACCTAATTTTTTATCGAAAAACGAAACACGTGTGTCTTCTGGCTGGGAGCGCCAGCGTTGACACCTCCGGTACTAAGGCCAGTTCTTTGTTGTTAGCGTTCTGATTTGCCCATAACCGTTACGCAGCGTTCTATAAGGTAGCCATGTCGATAACAAACCGGTATCGCACATCACCTTTCAGCATCCGGTCGTAGGCCTGGTGGATGTCCTTGATGTCGATCAGTTCAATGTCGGATACGATGTTGTTGTCGGCACAGAAGTCAAGCATTTCCTGTGTTTCGGCAATGCCACCAATACTCGATCCGGCAATGCTTTTCCGACCGGGAATCAGGCTAAAGGCCAGCAAAGCCGAAGGCGTTGGCGGAGCACCAACGCAAATGTGTATGCCGTCGGTCTTTAACAACGTTAGATACTGATTATAGTCATGCTCTGCTGAAACCGTATCCAGAATAAAATCGAAATAAACATTAACCGATGCCAACTGGGCGGGATCGCTGGTAACAACAAACTTGTGTGCCCCCAGTTTTTTTGCGTCTGCTTCTTTCTTCGGCGACGTACTCAGTACGGTCACCTCGGCTCCAAAGGCTACCCCAAATTTTATACCCATATGCCCTAGGCCACCCAACCCCACAACGGCCAGTTTGTTTCCTTTGCCTACCTTCCAGTGCCGCAGGGGCGAGTAGGTCGTTATACCAGCGCAGAGCAGGGGAGCCACGGCCGCCAAATCCAGCTTATCGGAAACATGAAGCACAAAGTCTTCATTAACGATAATAGTGTTGGAGTAGCCGCCGTAAGTAGGAGTTTTCTTATCCTGTTCCAGCCCATTGTAGGTTGGGGAATTGCCGTTGGTGCAGTACTGTTCCAACCCGTGCTGACAATTAGGACAAACGCGGCACGAATCGACCATGCAACCCGTGCCCGCCAAATCACCGACTTTAAACTTGGTAACCTCGCTGCCCACTGCTACAACCCGACCGACGATCTCGTGTCCGGGAACCATTGGAAAAATGCTACCGCCCCACTCGTCTTTGATTTGGTGAAGGTCAGAATGGCATACTCCACAGTAGGTAATATCGAACTGAACATCATGTGGGCCAACATCGCGCCGGTCAAAATCCCAGGGTGCCAGATTCGCATCTTTAGTCTGAGCGGCATATCCTTTAGTTGCAATCATAACATCACTTTGTAGTAGAAGACCTCGTATTGTATTGACCTAAGCTATTTACTCGGGTTTTGTTATAACAAGCAGGGGCGGGATTTATGTTTCGGGCATGGTACCATACCAACGACCTGGCAATAATTGCCAGGTCACCGGGGTCATTCAGCAACTTACGTGAGGCTGACGTAAGGGCACATTAACCATTTTTTATGTATCTATTAGAGTCTGTGTCAGTTCACGATTTTTAGCTCCGAAACCCCTGAAGAAGCTCTAAATGGTATAGGCTATAAAAAAGCTTGGATATCTGATTTAGGCTTTCATACTTTGCAAAACAAAGTACTTTCAAAACTGTTTTTAAATAGGTAAGCAAGTGGGGCGTTACGTTGTTTCCAATCGCCAGTCGTAAAAGCCAGTTACCGATTAATAGAGAGTGTCCAGGAACCGCTACAGCCAGGCTGGTGATCCTCCCGGATTAAATAGCAACTAAGGGGTAAAAAACTACTGATGACAAATTGATACACTAAATTTTAACACAAGATGAAAGCAGAAGTCTTAAATAACTTAGACAATCCCCGACAACTTGAGAAATTATATCGGGACGATAAACCAACGTTCAAACGAGCGTTCAACTCCGTTTATCCTGACATTAAAGAAAGTCCAGTTGCTCAAATTTGGAACGAACGGCTAAACTTTGAAAAGGATGACATTTCCTGGGGGTCTGGCAAAGAATTAACTTTTGTCCTTATGGCTGCTTTCATGGCAGGCTTAGTTGCTAAACTCCCTACTTTTTTTACCATTGATCCAGAGTACTTCTACCCCCGAAATGTTGGGTTTATCGTTTTCCCATTCCTAATGGCTTATTTCGCCTGGAAACAAAAACTTTTCCTAAAAAACCTCTTACCTGTTTCGTTAGCAATTTTAGCTTCAGTAATCTATATCAATGTGTTGCCCAACAATAATAAAAGCGACACGTTGATTTTAGCCTGTATTCACCTCCCCTTGTTTTTATGGTCTATGCTGGGCTTTACGTATGTGGGCGGTGATTTGAAAAACGATCAGGGTCGACTGAATTTTCTCAGATATAATGGCGATCTGGTGGTAATGACCACTATCATACTAATTGCAGGGGGTGGACTGACTGCCATTACCTTAGGACTTTACGAACTTATAGGCCTCAAGATTGGCGAATTCTATTTTCAAAATATTGCGATTTGGGGACTAGCGGCTGCTCCCCTTGTCGGTACCTATCTTGTGCAGACAAATCCACAATTGGTAAATATGGTTTCACCTGTAGTGGCCAAAATTTTCACGCCATTAGTATTTACAACATTAGTAATCTATCTGATTGCGGTCATTTATACAGGCAAAGATCCATATAATGACAGGGAGTTTCTTCTAATCTTCAATTTGCTCCTGATTGGCGTAATGGCGCTTATATTATTCTCCATTGCCGGAACTGCTAAGCATTCAGAGAGCAGGATGCTCACGTTCATGTTGTTTGGACTTTCAATGGTAACAATCATTCTAAATGGCATAGCTCTTTCGGCCATCATATTCAGGATTTCTGAATGGGGACTCACACCCAATAAGCTGGCGGTTTTAGGCGGCAATATTCTTATTTTAATAAACCTCCTCCTTGTAACATACAGATTATTTATAACACTGAAAGATTACAACCAAATAACAACTGTTGAACGTAGCATAGCTTCCTTTTTGCCCATTTATAGCTTATGGACAATCATGGTAATTTTTCTTTTTCCTATACTCTTTAGCTTCAAATAACAGTAATACACAGAAAATCACTTAAACGGGGGCATCAAAAAGGTCTATTGGGTCCGTATTTCCACTCGTGTATTTGGTAAAACGGCGACTGAATATCTCATGATTTAGTGATTATGTTCTGACGTTTATGACGACTCCCTGAAAGACCGGTATTTCCCCGTGGCCATTCACAATTGTGTGGATATGTAATGTTCATTGTGCTTGTCGTGTATTGCGTTATACAAGTCTACCTATTGGAGCCGAAATTGGTGGCAATAACTACATGACCTTAGAACGGCTCCAGGTCTCCACCAACGAGTTATTCGTTGGTTAAGGCCATAATCTCGGCTGTCTCGAAGAACGTAACGCCCTGTTCGGCGGCTGACCCAAACCGTTAAATAGCTGATTCTAGTTCGCGCGTTGGCATGGTTGCCTTTTTAATTAAACTCGTTGGATGATCGCAACTGGCGCAACGCAAAAAAACAACGAAAACCAGACAACCTTTTACAAAG
>JAQBNX010000242.1 GCA_028288385.1 Spirosoma sp. | reverse complement strand
AGCTGCGCTACCGCGTCAATCAGTCGTTCGACAACGTAGAGTTCGTTGTAAATGGGCAACTGTACCGTTACACGGGGCAGATCCGCAAGGCTGATGGAAACCACTGATGCTACGGCCGTCCGGCGTTTTCGCTCCGAACGCAGGTATATGATAATCAGGCTTAGCTGACCGCAGTTGTATAAGAACAACAGCAACAAAGCCAGCCCGTATAAAGTCAGGACCAGAATTTCCATGTTGATGAAAAACGAAATTTTCTTTACGTTGAGTTCACGTACTCCTGCAAGGACTTTTTGCTTAATGCCGGAGTACTACGTTGACTATGACTTAGTCGATGAATGGCCTAAAAGATATTGTTGATAGTTACAGATATTTGAAAATTGTTGTGATAATCTTGTAACCGGCTAATACTGTACCCTTTATCGTTCCCGAGATTTTTGAAAATCCAATACGCTTTCGATAGCTTACGGGTATTTCCATAATGCGCATTCCCTGTTTAGCGGCTTTCAGTTGCATCTCAACCGTCCAACCATACGTTTTATCCTGCATATTCAAGGCCAACAGACTCTCGAAGCGGATAGCCCGGAAAGGTCCCAGATCGGTGTACCGAACGCCATAGAGCCAGCGTAGCAGGGTCGTAGCCAGCCAGTTGCCAAATACCTGCTGGGGCGTCATGGAGCCGCGCTGTCGATGACCCAGTGCCCGAGATCCAATCACCATATCTGCTTTGTTCGACAGAATGGGCGCCACCAACGCGGTCATTTCACCCGGATAGTCAGAGTAGTCGGCATCTATGAAAACAACAATGTCTGGCTTTTGTTGCCGGTTCTGAGCGTAGGTTATTCCCCGCAGGCAGGCTCGTCCATACCCCTGAATGGGTTCATCGAGAACAGTAGCGCCAGCACGAGCGGCTTCAACCGCCGTCTGGTCGTTGGAGTTGTTATTAACAACCACGACCTCGTCGACGAGTTCAGCCGGAATGTCGCGCACTACGTTACCAACGGAATTTTCTTCGTTAAAAGCTGGAACAATGACAAGGATGCAGGGCAAAGCGGGAAGAGTTGGAGGAGCAATAAGTCAGATACCTGTAGAAGAACATAGTAACATTTTGAATCTATAACCGGGTTTCCCCCGACGGTTGTTTCACCATTCCTGTAAAAAAGGCTAGTGTTAACAACGTAATGGCAAGACCAGCCGCTTATTCATACTTGTTAACCGCCTGCTAGGCTTTCGGCTTCGGTTGGCCTAAAGGCTCGAAGGTACAGCAGTGAATTCAATTGAAATGTCTTATACTTGGCAATGGAAATATCCTTTATCGGGGCAGGTAATCTGGCGTGGCACTTGGCGCCGGCCCTTGAAAACGCCGGGCACCACATCAACGAAGTCTACAGTCGCCAGCTTCAGCACGCTCGTCGGTTGGTCAGTAATCTTTACGATGCCCGCACCCATTCAGACCTCAACTTTGCCGATAGCCCATCGGAACTGTTTGTTCTGGCCGTTCCGGACGACGCCCTGGAGGGTGTCTGTTCCCGCTTGGTGCTGCCCGAAAACGCTCGGCTTGTGCATACGTCGGGTAGTTGCCCGCTCAGTGAGCTGACGCGCTGGATGACGGTCTACAGCGACGTGCCGGTTCAAACGGGAGTGTTTTATGCCTTGCAGACCTTCACTAAAGAACAGGCTTTTATGTCATTCGACAGCATACCGCTCTGCATCGAAGCTGCCGAAAAAAGCCTTGAAGAGGAACTGGTAACGATAGGCCAGGAGATGAGCAACATAGTTTACCTGATTACATCGCATGAACGAAAGGTGCTGCACATTGCGGCCGTTTTCGCCAGCAATTTCACCAACCACCTGCTTGCCATTGCTCACGACCTCACCACCAGTAATGGGCTGGAGTTCGACCTGCTCCGGCCACTCATCCAAGAAACCCTTCGCAAGAGCCTTGCCGTTGCTAACCCCACCGATGTACAAACGGGCCCTGCTCGCCGAAACGACTTGTCTATTGTGGAAACTCATTTGTCCATGCTGGCAACTCAACCTCAGTTAGCTGAAATTTATGCCGTTATGACCACCAGTATTCAGCGAATGTACGACCGGCAATTAAAATGATATGGTTAAATACTGGTCAATTAAAGTGATAACCAAAGGCTTGGTCTTCATGAAACACACTATTTTTAGCATGATTGTAGGCTTGTTGTTGGCTCCGTTTTCGGCCTTTTCCCAATGGCAACCACAAGCTGTTAGCGCCGACGCCAGCTTTCGGGCGGTCAGTATAGCCAGTCCGGATGTGGTCTGGATTGGTGGCACCAAGGGCACGTTTGTTCACACGGCTGATGGGGGGCGAACCTGGCAAACGGGTACTGTTCCCGATGCGCTTACCTGTGATTTTCGCGACGTGCAGGCCATCGACGCCCAAACGGCTTACCTGATGAGTGCCGGCCCTGCCGAGCAAGGACAGGCCCGGATTTATAAAACAACAAATGGTGGCCAAGCCTGGTCGCTGCTTTATCAGTCCCAGCAGCAGGGTGTCTTTTTCGATGGAATGGATTTCTGGGACAAAACGCATGGGATCGTATTCAGCGATCCTGTCAATAATAAATGGGTTATTTTAACAACAGCCAATGGTGGTCAAACATGGCAGCCGGTGCCAGAAACCGCTTTGCCAGTTATGCAACCCGGCGAAGCAGCCTTTGCGGCCAGTGGCACTAGTTTAGTCGTGCAGGGTAAGCGAAACGTCTGGATTGCGTCAGGTGGGGCCATGTTTGGTCGCGTTTTCCGTTCCACCGACCGCGGCCAGACGTGGTCCGTCAGCAATACACCTATACCAGCGGGAGAAGCTACGGGCCTGTTTGGGATGCACTTTTTCAGCGCCAAAGCGGGTATGGTAGTTGGCGGTAATTATAAACAGGAGCAACAGCCCGGCCCGAATGCGGCCATTACGCGCGACGGCGGAAAAACATGGCAGGCGGTTAGTCCCACCAATCCACCCGGGCTGAAAGAAGCCGTTGCATTGCTTCCCGGCGACCGTGTCTTAACGGTGGGGCCATCGGGTACAAGCCTGTCTGCCGATCAGGGACAGACGTGGCAGCCCCTCGACGCCGACGGGTATCATTCCGTTGCCTGCGCCAAAGGCACCTGTTATGCCGTGGGTGCGAAGGGAAAGATAAGCAAGCAGGTGTTTCGATAATTTCATTTTGGTAGACTTTAGGGCGGGTTAACAATGCCCACCCAATTCTCAGCGTTATTCTGCCGTGTTGAACGATTAACCCACCCGGTTATACCAGTGAAAGCGGCTTTATCTCTCCCTATTCTACTGCTCAGTACGGCTCTTGGTAGCCCGTTGCTGGCAGACCCCATTGGTTTACCGACGGGCGCATTTATTTGTAGTTATACCGGTGGTCGAATGGGGCCACAGGTTGTATGCTCACCTAAAACACCTTCTAACGGTCATGCCGAACGGGTAGTAGACCGAATTTTACGTCCCATTGGGCTCGTGCGTAACTTCAAAGTGATAGAGTGTTCCAATACCGATAACTGCTTTGCCACGGTGCTAAAAGGGCAGCGGTTCATTGTCTACGATGGCGCATTCATGCAGCGAATTGAAGAGGAAACCGAAACCGACTGGTCAGCTATCAGCATTATGGCTCACGAAATTGGGCACCATTTGCAGGGGCATACCATCGACGGACAGGGCGGGCAACCCATTAAAGAAATCGAAGCAGACAAGTTTTCTGGATTCGTGCTGCACCAGTTGGGGGCCACGCTCGACGAGTCGATGGTGGCCGTCAGGGCTTTGGGCGATGAACGTGCCACCCCTACACATCCGGCCAAACTGGCCCGCATCGATGCTATTCGTAAGGGCTGGTTAGAAGCCGAGGCCATGTACCCCAAAACCCGTTCTACAGCAAAACCGGCAGTTGCTATGGCTCCCAGGCCTGTATCGTCCGGCCTCACCACGCGGTACCCCGTTACGTCCTTACATAAATCTCCTGTTGCGTTGAGAACATCGGCTAGTCCCAGAGCGGCAACGGTAGGGTGCGTTTCGGGTGATTGTGAAGATGGCCGGGGGATGTTCGTCTACCCAACCCGCGAACGCTACGTTGGGGAGTTTGAGGAAGGCGACAAGCACGGTGAGGGCCTGGAATACTACGCCGATGGCAAATTGAAATACAAAGGCAATTTTCGTGATAACCTCCGAGCCGACTATGGCGTATATTACTTCCGAAATGGCGATAAATATGCAGGCTGGTTTCAGCGAAATATGCCAAATGGCAAGGGGACGTATCTATTCGCCAATGGTACCCGTTTTGTTGGCCAATTCAAAAATGGCCAGCCGGTGGCGGGTAGAGAACAATAAAACAGTCATTTCATTGACGGGGCCGCTAACAGCTGCCCCGTCAATCAATTAAAAATCTAAAACTGTCTTCTCAATGATATCACATGCTTCATGCATCTGGTCTTCATTGATAACGAGCGGGGGAGCAAAGCGAATTTTATCACCATGGGTAGGCTTGGTGAGCAGGCCATTATCTTTTAATTTCAGGCATATTTCCCAGGCGGTTTCACGACCGAAATCGGGGCGCTCAGCAATAACAATCGCGTTTAGCAATCCTTTGCCCCGCACTGATTTGACCAAATCCGTTTTTTGACTCAATACGGTCATACGGGTGCGGAAAATCTCGCCCATCGCGTCGGCGTTTTCGGCCAGTTTCTCATCTTCTACTACTTGTAGAGCCTCCATCGTGACGGCGCAAGCGAGTGGGTTTCCCCCGTAGGTGCTGCCATGTTCGCCCGGCTTGATGGTAAGCATCACCTCATCGGAGGTCATCACCGCCGATACGGGCATGGTACCACCCGAAAGCGCCTTACCCAGAACCAATAGGTCGGGCTTCACCCGCTCATGGTCGCAGGCGATGCGCCTGCCTGTCCGGCCGATGCCTGTCTGTACCTCATCGGCAATGAATAAGACGTTGTATTTGGTGCAGAGATCACGAACACCCTTTAGATAACCGTCGTGCGGTACTACTACACCTGCTTCGCCCTGAATCGGTTCCACCATGAAACCAGCAATGTTTGGGTCGGTTCTGAAAACGTCTTCCAGGACGTTCAGGTCATTGTAGGGAACAATAACATAGCCCGGCAGCAGCGGTCCAAAGTCATTGGTACTGCTCGGATCGGTTGACGATGAGATAGCTGCGAGTGTCCGGCCCCAGAAGTTACCGGCTGCAAACACCACCTTTGCCTGATTTTGGGGAATTCCTTTGACTAAATATCCCCATTTGCGGGTAAGTTTAAGGGCCGTTTCGCCCCCTTCTGCCCCAGAGTTCATAATCAGGGCCTTATCATAACCAAAGAAATCGCACAGGTATTTTTCGCAAAGCCCTGTTTTGTCGTTGTAAAAGGCCCGTGAGGTAAGTGTCAGGCGTTGGGCCTGACGAACCAGCGCGTTAATGATACGTGGATGACAGTGGCCCTGGCTCACAGCACTATAGGCGGATAGAAAATCGAAGTAACGCTTCTCCGCTACATCCCAAACATAGATACCTTCACCCCGCGTAAGCACCGCCGGAATGGGGTGGTAGTTATGAGCGCCGTAGGTCCATTCGAGTTGGATGGCCTGATCCGTGGCCATAACGGGTTGTGTCGTATCCATAGCCTGTCAAGAATTTTAAGCGTTAGTAAATAAATTGGTGGGATTTTGTAACCAAGTGATTAAACACGGGCTTCTCTCAAAAATAACGATTCTCCGGCAGATGCCCAAACATACACATGCCGCCTAAACCGAAGAAAAAAATACCTGGCTTGGCCGACGACGATTACTACTACACTCCAGAGGGATTTATTGTCTTTACTGCTGTATATCACTTAAAACGGGGTTATTGCTGCAAAAACGGGTGCCGTCACTGCCCGTATGGTTTCAAGAAAAGTTGAGCCAGCAGTTGCACAGTACGAGATAATTAGCTATTTTTGCGCCCTCAATACGGAAAATCAGTACGGTCATGGCCAGAGTTTGTCAAATCACAGGAAAGCGGACGCGGACGGGTAACAATGTTTCCCACGCTAACAATAAAACAAAGCGTAAATTCTTCCCAAACCTACAGAAGAAGCGGTTCTTTGTTGAATCGACGGGTGAGTGGGTTACGCTACGGGTGGCTACATCGGCTATCAAAACTATTAATAAGAACGGGCTGGAAGCAACGCTGCGTAAGGCATACGACCGCGGCACGCTCTCGCTGTAGTCATTCATAATTGATTAAATGCACTAAGCTTCTTCCGACCGGGGGAGGCTTTTTGTATTTAGTATAAAATTCAAAAACAACACGCGTTGAAACCTATTCCGTTTGAAGAACTCATCGTTTCTGAGAACGATGATTACATCATCATCAATAAGCCACCCCGTGTTGCCTCGCTGGACGAGCGAACGACCGATCGGAGCGGACAAAGTATTTTACGTATGGCCAAAGCATACCACGCAGAAGCGCAGCTGGGCCATCGGCTGGATAAAGAGACATCGGGTATTTTGGCAATTGCCAAGCACCCTGAAGCATACCGTCATCTGGCCATGCAGTTTGAGCATCGCGAGGTGACCAAACGCTATCATGCTCTCACAAATGGTGTGCATAATTTTGAAGGTATTTCCGTGTATTTGCCTATTTCTCCTCTCAAAGACGGTACGGCCGTACGGATTGACCGGGAGCATGGCAAAATAGCCGAAACAATTTTTAATACGTTGCAGGCCTACCGCAACGCAACGCTGGTGGAGTGTATGCCCATTACGGGGCGTATGCACCAGATTCGGGTGCATTTAATGTGCCTGAAAGCGCCTATTGTGAATGACGTAACGTATGGGGGGAAACCAATCTTCCTGTCTGATGTGAAACGGAAGTTTAACCTCAAACAGGGCACTGAAGAACTCCCGCTAATCAATCGGGTTGCGCTCCACGCGCACTCACTCACGTTTACGCAGTTGGACGGTATTGAGCAGACATTTGAAGCCCCATACCCGAAAGATTTTGGTACGCTGGTGAAACAGTTAGAGAAATTTGCCTGACCCGTAGTATTCGATAATCCTCAGTCATTTGTAGTTTGCAGCCCGGTAATTCACTAACCCCGCTACGGCGGACCATTAACCTTTATTAACTGACTCTATGTTTGTTCATACCGTTTTCTTCTGGCTTGCTCATCCTGAAAGCCAATCCGATCGTGATGCGCTGCGGGCTGGTCTCGAATCACTCAAAGGCATAAACGATATCTCAGTAGCCTATGTAGGTAAACCAGCCGATACCCGCCGACCCGTCGTTGACCACACCTACGATTTCTCACTGACACTCGTCTTTGCTGACAGAGCAGCCCATGATGCCTACCAGGTTCATCCGGTTCATCTTGAATTTGTAGCCGAATGCGCTCATCTCTGGAATCGGGTACAGATATATGATGCGGTCGGCTAGATGCGGTCGGCCAGAACGCAGTTAGCTAAACAGTAAGAAGCCCGTAAGGGGTAGTTAAATGGCGTTTTTGTTAATATGCCATTTAACTACCCCTTACGGGCTTCCGTTTCTTTATTATACTAACACCTCAATGGCCATCTCCATATTGCCTTTTATAGCTTTGGAATATGGACACACAGCGTGGGCGGTCTCGGCTAACTGCTGAAGTTCATCATGGTCCATTCCGGGCGCTTTTACCGTAATTTTTCCTGAAAGAAACGAGTTGTTACCGTCCTTGTTGTAGGAGATGCTTACCTCTACGGCATGTTGTGGCAAAATCACTTTCCGGCGTTCGGCCACCGCCATAAGCGCACCATTATAGCACGCACTATAGGCCGCTGCAAATAACATTTCTGGGTTAGCGGCCCCTCCCGTGCCGTGCATTTCAACGGGCCGTTTTAAATCTAGTTCCAGAATGCCATCGAGCGATTTGACGTCGCCCTCGCGCCCGCCAATATTGCTGACAGTGGCTGTATACAGGGTTTCCATAGGTTATGAATTTTCTAATCAGGGACTATTCCCCACTGAATTGCCGGGTGCTGTGACAGATTTTTCATGACAACCAGCTACGGTATAAACCTAAAACAGCCCACTTGTTCACAGATATTGGATTCAAGATTTTGAACTACCTTTGTCTAAAGGGCTTATTCGTTTCAGAGCCGCAATAGAACGAGTTGAGCCGCGTTTTCATACACACGCACCCCA
>JAQBNX010000161.1 GCA_028288385.1 Spirosoma sp. | reverse complement strand
ATTTGTATGGAATCTCGTTCAGCAGGCCAATTGCCAGACCACCAAAACTCACCCCGGCCTGTTTTGCAGCCTCTTTATGGGCCTGCTGCACTTCTGGACGGCGCAGGTGTTCGTGGTCGGTGGCTGTATTCAGGCTTACCTGCACACCGTCCAGCCCAATGCGCTTTGCCTTTGCAAAAGCATTTATATCACCAGCGGGACCGATGGACCAGTCGCAGGCACCTATTTTAAAGCGGGCATTGGGAATTTGCACGGCGGACTGGCCGGGATAAGCCTGTGCCGCTAAAGCAGCACCCAGCGAATAACGTAGTGCATCGCGACGGGTCATTGCAACAGTAGTCAAAGAGTTTACCAAATATACACGAATCAGCGGCAATACGTTAAATTTCACCTCATGACAGTTGAGCAATAGGAAGGTTGTTAGCAGTTGCCTCAACCACGTGCTGCCCGCCAATGCAGGCATCGAATAAGGAGAATTTTATAAGGGGCAGATAAATTTTTTCACGCTATTCCAACCGTTTGGGCCAGCACCGGGTCATCAGCTTGTTAATGTTGCTATGCAGGATGAATACGCATTAGTTGAAGGATGCCATCGGCAGGACCGGATTGTGCAGCGACAGCTCTATGAGCAGTTTGCCGGGAAGCTCTTTGTCGTCTGTAAACGATACGTAAAAGATCAGTACGAAGCAGAGGATGTCCTGCAGGATGCGTTTGTAAAGATTTATCGGCATATCGGTACGTTTCGGTTCGAGTGTCCGCTGGAGGCCTGGCTTAAACGCATTGTGATTAATACAGCCCTAAAGCACATTCGAAAAGAAAAACCCTGGGAGCACTTAGCAGACGTAGAGGAAATGGCTCCTCTTCTTCCACAGGCCGACACAAGCCTGCCCACGCTAAATTATCAGTACCTGCTTCAGTTGATTCAGGAACTGCCCCCGGGGTGCCGAACCGTGTTCAACCTGTATGCCATTGAAGGCTATAGCCATCCGGAAATTGCTGAACTACTGGACATTGCCGAGGGGACGTCTAAATCGCAGTACGCCCGGGCGCGGGGTTTGTTGCAACAGAAATTACAACGTGAACAACGATACGGTTTACCACCTGTGAGAAATGAGTGAACTTGACCATAACTTACCCGACGACTTCTGGCGAAAAGCATTCGAAGAAGCCTCCGAAGCGCCCCCATCCCGCGTGTGGGATGCGGTGGAACGTCGGTTAGACGACAATAATGACCATAAAGTTCTCCCTTTGTGGGGAATCGGGCGGGCATCGTCCCGTCCAGTTGCCTGGGGCATTGGGGTTGCGGCCGTGATAGCGCTCCTGCTGGTGGGCCAGTGGGTATTTTGGACAACTAGGGCCAATGAGCCAGTTGTCCAACACCAACCACCAATTCAGGAACGTAACGTAGCGTTGTCTGCGCTCAAAAAAACAGGTAAAATTTCGGCTCCAAAAGAGCTACCCAAAGGTCTGTCGACCCCGCATGAAGGAGTGCAGGCAGACGTAGCGATGAACCGGCGATTGACCCCTCAGTCTCCTGGCAACCAACGCTCTGCGCCTGCCGCACCTTCTTCTCCTGCGGTGGCTTTGCCAGCGGCCCAGCTAACCGATCAGCCAGGAGCCGAATCACCTGTTCTTCCCTCAATAGCATCAATGGCTGAAAAAGAAAAAGTGGCCCGTGAGCAGCAGATTCCTGATGCACATCCGCAACAGACGTTGGTTTCATCCGCTTTCCGGGCCAACGTAATACAAAACAACCAGATGTCGGTTGCTGGCCGACAGTTTAGTGCAGGCGCAGCAACTCCTCTGGGAGGGAAGGAAACGGTATTAGACGCAGCATCAAAAGAACCAGCGGCCGGCGAGACAGTTCCCTCATTCGACCCGGTCAGTACGTTATCGATACGCATACACGAGCTTGGTGCCATTCAGCGCATTGTATGGCTCCCCCCTGCCGAACCAGTAACCGAGCTAGCTACCATTCACCCAAAGCGTAATTCACGGGAGGTTTGGGCAACGGTGAGCATGATGCCGGGCGCGTTTAACCCATCCGTAACAGTTCGACCAGCCCAGGCTTCGTTTGCCAGTGTCAATACCCTTACTAATACCAGCGCTAGCCAGCCCTCCGTTAGTAGCCGGGCCAATTTTTCGGTGGCTTACCAGGCAGGTGCGGGTATCCAGCTTAATGACCACTGGTCAGTAGAATCGGGAGTTGGGTATCTGGCAGGCCGATCGACGGTTGAGAGCCCGGTGCAGGCTTCTGCGCTGAACAATCTATCGGTTGGCTCGAGTACGTTGGGACAGCAGGCTAATTTATACGTCGATGCGTTACGGAGCAGTTCAGCCGGTGCATCTTCGGCGCAACATAATACGGTGGCCAGCCCGGCCACAGCAGTTATGGATTATATAGGAGTTAGCAACCGCATTACGGTGCAGAACACCTATAGTTCACAAGCACGACAATCGCTAACTAACGACTATCAGTTTGTTCAGGTGCCGGTTCAGGTAGGTTACCAGCTACGCCCGCGTAAACGGCTTGGGGTGGCGCTGCTGGGTGGTTTTTTGTCTAATATTTTTGTGCGAAACACGGTTAGCGACGAGTTAGTCATTACCAACAAAGATGGTGTATACCGCCCTATTTCGTGGGCAGCCACCCTGGGAGCCCGACTTCGGTATCGACCTTCACGGCAGTGGTCGGCATCGCTGGCCGGAATTTACCAGCCATCGTTGGGTTTTGGCACCCGGCCGCAGTCGTTCGTACAAAGCCAGCCTACATCCACAGGCATGAGTTTTGGCATTGACTATCATTTTTGATGAGCGATGAAACAGATTCTTTTATTATTTGTATTTGCGCTGGCCATGAGCCGCTGCACCGAAAACAGGGTACGGCCAATTACGGATGAAGCATTGACTATCCGAAGCGGTACATCGTTTGGTATGTGTATGGGATACTGCCAAAACAATTATACACTCAATGGTACGAACGTAACATTAATTCAGAGCGGCACCCGAACGCAAAC
>JAQBNX010000846.1 GCA_028288385.1 Spirosoma sp. | reverse complement strand
ATCGATCCGGCCTTACCAGGATCAGCCGGGCATGGCCTACGTCGTGCACGACGGCGAGATGCTCGTGTTCCCCCAGGAACTCGCCGATCGCGTGCGAGCGGAGACCGTCGTCGCCCTGCGCTACGCCGCCAGGCGTGCGCGGGACATGAACGAGAGCAGCCGCTACCGTCTGAGCGAGCACATGCGCCTGAACTACGAGGAGCAGCCGTACGTCGGCTTCGTCGTCAGCCTGGTCAGCGGGGAGGAGCCGGTCGAGCTCCAGAGCAGGGCGCTCGACCCGCTCTCAGACTCGAACATCGCACTAAGCCGCTTCGCCCGCGCCGCCGAAGCCGGGTCGCTGTCGGAGATGGGCGACGCTGTCTTCACGGCGGTGGAGGAGGCGGACCAAGCGCAGCAGATCGTGCTGGCGGGGATCGACCGCGCGATCGCCGCGGCCGGGACCGTGGTGCAGGGCCTGACGATCACGCGCAACCTCGCCTTTACGATCGCCCTGTCCATCGGTGCGATCCTCGCCGCTCCGGTGGTCGCGGCGGGGGTCGCCGGCTTCGGCGTCACCGGGCTCGCCGCCACGGGGCTCACCGCGCTCGGGACCAGCGGGGTCGTCGGTGCCGGAGGATTCGCGCTGGGCTTCGCCGGGGGAGCGGGGGGCGAGCTGGTGTCCGCAGGCGGCGGACGCCGCGCACTGAGTGCCGGCTGGGGCGAGGGTCTGCGGGTCGGCGGGCAGGGGGCGGCGATCGGTCTGGGCGGCGGTGCGACGCTGGGCCTGGCACGGAACCTCGGGGTCGGCGCCGAGGGGCTGTCCACGGCGCAGAACATATGGCGCGGTGCGCTCGCTCAAGGGACGGGCGGCGGGCTCAGCGGGGCGGCGGGCGGGTTCCTCAACGCGCCCGAGGGCGTGAGCCGTGGGGAGTCGGCGCTGCGCGGCGGCCTGACCGGCTTCGGCCTTGGTGCGTTCGGCGGCACGGCGGGTGCCTACGCGCGGACCCTCAGCTCACCGCTCGCACAGTACGGGGTCGGGGTCGGGCTGCCCAGCGCCGCAGCGGGCGGGGTCACCTACCTGCAGACCGGAGACTGGAACCAAACCATCCAGGCCGGCGGGACGGCGCTGGCCATCGGGGCAGTAGGGCAGATGCGTGCCGGCCAGGGGCGGACCGCCGGCGAGGAGCGCGCGTTCCAAGCCGGGGTGTCGGCCCGGCAGACCGTGGGCTCGTGGGCGAGCACCGGACGGGCGTACGTGGCCGCGGCTGGGCTGGGCCTGTACAGTTCCTCGACCGCACTGCGGATGGGGGAGTCGGGCTCCTCCTACACGCTGAGCAACCCCCAGGTGAGCGGCTACTCCCTCGGCGCGAGGGCAAGCCAGCAGGTTCCGGCCCAGCAGCAGGCCCCGGTGCAGCCTCCGGCGGCCATCCAGCAGGCTTCCATCCAGCAGGCCGCCGTGCAGCCGGCGGCGACCCAGCAGACCACGCAGACGGCTCAGTCCGAGACCAGCTTCGCCAGCGTCATCACCTCGACCCCGTCGCCCGTTCCCCTGCGCAGTGCCGCCGTCACCGCTCGGGAAGGCAGCACCTTGCGCGTGGACGCGATGGTCGGCACGCATTCCTCGTCCCCGCGCGTGCGGGCCGAGGCCGGGGTCACCGGCGCGCAGTTCGAGTCGGCGCACATCCTGGCGCAGACCATCGGTGCGGCGATCAACCGGGTGCTGCCCGGCCGCTACAGCCCAGGCCGCGCCCTGGTCAGCCTGCTCCGCCCAAACGTCCACCGGGCGTTCGACCAGGGGTGGGTGGCCCTGTGGAACCAGAGGGTGGCCTCGAACCAGCGCACCACCGTCGGCGATGCGCGCAACCTGCTGCGCGCGGCGATCGACAACATCCCGGGGAGCCTCATGACCCCGGGCGAGAAGGGTGCCCTGATGACGGTCCTCGACCACCAGCTGTTTCAGGTGCTCGGGCTCTCGCCCGACTTGGTGCTGTTTGGCGGGCCCTAGCCTTCGCCGGCACGTGCGAGGGGCGCCGGCCTTGGCCGACGCCCCTCGTGCTCCGGACCAGCCATACGGGGATTCGAACCCCACAGTCTTTGACCCAACGGGTCGCGACTGCCGCTACCGAACGGGAGCAGCATGCCCGGATGTATCAAGGGTAGACCTCGAGATCAGGGGACGCAACGCTCGTTGGTCACCGTCGCCGGAACGTCCACGGCGCGGTGTCCCTCGAGGTTGAGCACGTCGCTGATGTGCCGGACCCTGCCCGGCGGGGCCCCCGAGTCCGAGGTGTCGCGGACCACGACCCCGTACCGGAAGTTATCACCAGTCACGTGGAGTCCACGTACCTGGAGAAAGGAACCCACCAAACCCCAGATACGCACTGCGTCGACCGAGGTCGCGTCCCCACTGGAGCCGTAGGTCCTGACCACGTGGGCGCGGTTGTCGAGCATGGTGAGGCTATTGACGTTCCCGACATAGATCGCGTGGCGCTGCCGCGTCCAGAAGAGCGGCACCCGGCAGAAGACCGCGTTGCCGCTGACGATGACCTGATTCGCCGTCCCGTGGCTCCGACCCGGCGGGTGCACGCCGACATGGATACCTTGGATCGCGTCGAGGATCGTATTTCCCTCGATCCTGACGAGCCCCGCGTCGTAGCCCCCTATGACGATGCCCTGCCCGATCGCCCGCGCGCCGCTGACCGAAGCGGTGAGGAAGCGGGTGCTCGCCGCACCGACCCTGACCTCTTGCGGCTCGACGAGGCTCGCGACGATGAAGCGCTCCAGCGCCTCCCGCGGGGACCGTTCGCGCAGGAGCCGACCGGCCGACGTTCGCCGGGCCCAGTCGGCCGCCAGTTGGCGGATCTCGGTCCCACCGCCCACGCGCAGCTTATTCCCGTCCGGCAGGGTGATCATCTGCCCCTCGCCCTCGACGTCGAGGTGCCGTGCGACGAACCGTCCCAGCTCCCGGGCCACGCCGCGGTTGACTGGATCCCTCTCATCCTCCCGCGCGAGGCGGGGTCCGAGCACGATCTCGTTGTCTATGATTGTCGAGACCCACGCGGAGGTGATGAGCACCCCGACCTGCAGGGCGCCGATCTCCAGGCGGTTGCCGCGCACCTCCACCCAGCCCGGCTCGGCGCCGCCCGTCACGGGGCTCGCGGCGACGTAAATCCCGGACTGCGCCCGCCCGCCGCCGTCGGGGCAGCGCACCTGGCAGTCCCGCACGCGGACCCGGCTACCGCCGAGGAACGTCAGGGCACCGAGCAGGTGCCTCTCGCCCGGCGGCGACGGTCGCTCGGGCACGGCCGACTCGACCCGCAGGTGGGTGACCTCGATGTCGTCGCAATCCGTCGCGACGAGCACGGCCTCGTGCCGGTCGGCGACGAGGACCGTCGCCGGGCCCATGCCGTCGATCACAACCCGCCGCTTGCCGCCGATCGTCAGCGGGGCGCGGACGGGATAGATTCCGGCCGCCAGGCAGAGCTTGCCGCCGTCCTTTGGCAGGGCATCGAGCGCTGCCTGCAGGTCGTCGCCCGGGAACGCGATGACCGTGCAGGTCCCGCCCCGGATGTCGACGAGGTGGGGGAACGTGCGGCGGCAGTCGGTGAGGACCGTCATGGTCGCAAGATCCACCACGGCGAGCGGGGCGCTCGCGTGCACGACGCCATCCGGGGCCGCTGCAGTCCGCGTCTCGACGGCGTCTGAGGCGGAGCCGCGCACCCGTACTCCCCACCAGTCCCCGACCAGATAAGTCCCGGGGCGCGCCGTGAACGCAATACCGACGTCCGCGGCGCCGAGGGTCACCGTCATGCCACTGGCAGCGCCGACGGCCTGCCCGTCCCAGCGACGCAGGCACGTTCCCGGAGGGTCGCCCGTCAAGGGGCTCGGGGTGGCCAGAGTCACTAGGTCCCCACCGGCCTGCGGTCTGACCGCGGCGACGGTATGCAGGGCGCCGTGGTTACGGCGGTCGGCGCGGCGGGCCAGCGTCGAAACCTCTGCGAGGTCACCGGGCCGGAAGGCGACAGACGCCGAGGGGACCAAGGTCACAGCTGTGCCCGCCACTGAGGCAGCGACGGCATCCCCGCCGCCGGCGTATGACCAAGCGAAGCGAGCGGTGAGCTCGGACCCGCCGTCGATCACTTCAATGCGCAGTAGGCCGTCGGGCAGCTTCCTCCGAGGGTCGTCCGGAGGTGCGCACGGATCTGCACTCACCGGGCCCGACGTCCGTGTCACGTCCAGCATCCCGGTGCTGACGGAAGCAGGGAGCTTGCCCGACCCGCACTCCGCCGAGGTGGCAGGGACGGTCCGCACCCGCCATCCCACCCGGGTACGCGTGGTGGTGTCCACCCCATCCAGGGCCGGGTCCAGCAACTCCGAGTCCTCGGCGGCCTGCACGCCCTCGACGAAGGCGTCGAGGTATACGAGCGCGAGCCCGGTGGCAGGGAGGGGCGGGACTTCAGGCTGGGAGCCGTAAACGAGGTCAGCGGCGTTGCGCACCGCGAGGCCGTCGACCCACATCAGTCCCTGCCTAACGGTCAACACCCCGGCGACGACGTCAACCCGGAAGCCGCTGCTGCCCTGTGGCACCCCGGCGAAGCCGATCGTATCGCGGGCCAAGCTACGGGTCTCCCTGCCGGCGGCATCGACCGTCAGGTTCCAGTCGGTGTCCAGGAGCACCCGGCCCTGCTGCATGCGTGCCGCGGTCCATTGGTCCCCTGGTCGCAGTGGCACGCTGGTGAAGTCACCGTTCATTTCAGTCCTCCGGGTGGGCGAGGCTTAGGTGCGAATGCACTGTAAGGGGGGTCATCTCGGGCAGCCGTTGCCCCAGGCGCAGGGCGAGCGGGCCGCGGCGGACGTGGTGGTAGGCGCCGATCTCGCCGCCGTCTGCGGCGCCAGTGAGCAGGGCGGGGGCGGGGATGGTACCTGGTCCCTCCAACAAGGGCGCCCAGTAACCCGCGGAGTCGACGCCGATGCCGCCCATCCGGGGCAGCGGCCCCGACAGGCATCGGTAGCCGGGCGGGTGCGCCTGCGGGTCGTCGGCTGGCCCGAGCTGGCAGTGGCGGACGCAGCCGGAGGAAGTGACCGTCGTCCTCAGCCCCGCGGTGAACAGGCAGTCCTCAACCCATACCTGGCCCGCGCCAACCGGGCCGACGAATGTCACCGCCCACGCGACGAGGTCCGGTGGGAAGCGGTTAGCGGCCGCCAGGGCCGAGCGGCCCGTGGTCCCGCCTGGCGCACCTCCGCAGGGCATCGCTGCGGCACCCAGGCCGTCAACGACGCAGTCGGTGAGTTCGAGCGGGAACGCCGAAAGGTCTGCCCGCACGGGCCCCAGCAGGCACCGTCTGGCGGTCACGCGGGTAGTCCATGCGGTCGGGTCCACCACCACGCTGCCGCCGCTGGTCGCGTCGAGGGTGAGCCCGACGAGGTCCACGCGGCTCATGGTCGCTCCGATGCGCAGGTCGCCGTCCAGGAAGAACCCCGCGAGCTCGACCTGCACGCTGGTCAGCTGCAGGTCGAGGTCGCCCACAACCACCGGTGTCGCCCCCACCGGGGCGACCACCCGCCACCGCGTCAGCGCGGGCGTCC
>JAQBNX010000041.1 GCA_028288385.1 Spirosoma sp. | reverse complement strand
AAACATAGTCCAGCAAAGCCTCAGCCAGGCGTATTGGGGATAATATGAGGGTGGAATGCTCTTTGAGAATAGCTGACCGGGGCATACTGGGAAATAGGGCTGTTTCCGGATCCTGTACCATAACCAGTCCATGCTCTTTATGAATCTGAATAGCTCCCAGCGTACCATCTGAGCCAGCGCCCGACAGGACAATGCCAATAGTGTGCGCTTTTTCGCCTGCTGCCAGTGAACAAAAGAACATGTCAATTGCCCTGTTTATTCGGTCATCTGCCATTCGATCCTGTAGGTGAAGCCGGCCTCCTTCAATGGTCATCGTTTTATTGACGGGCAGCATGTAAACGCAGTTGGGTTCAACGGTCTGATGGTTAGTTGCCCAACAAACAGGCATCGTCGTATGCTTAGCCAGGAGCGTATCGGCTATACTATCGTAATCCCGGCTTAAATGTTGGATCACGATAAAGATAATGCCGGAGTTAGGTGGTATGTGGGAAAAGAAATTCCAGAGCGGTTCCTGGCCACCGGCTGATACGCCTACTGCTGCAATATAAAATTTACTTTCATAGCGCATAAGTGGCCATCTCCTTTTAGGGTGGTTAGATGACCTGACAAGTTTAGGTAATTCGGTTCACACCAACAAAATTGGTTGGACCTGAAGATCAGGCCATAGCGGCAAAAATTTTCCGAAAAAAGCCTGAATTACTTGTCTTGGTAAACCGGCCGGGTAAACGGCGGCTGCAGGAGAAGATGAAATGAGTTCTCGTCGCCGAGCGAAACGGCCCGGCGGAGATCGCTTTCGGCCTGGGGCAGTTGCCGGACCTGAATTCGGGCCAGTGCCCGCCAGCGGTAAGCGTCGGGCTGCTCATCGCGGAAGTACCACACCGCTTTGTCAAATTCCCGGAACGCATTCTGGTACTCTGCGATCTGGTAAAAAGCAATGCCCCGGTCTAAATAGCAGTCGGCTAACGTATTGTCTCGGCTGAGAGCCTGAGTGAGATCGTAAAGGGCTGAATAGAAATTTTTCTGCGCCAGCTGGCACTTGCCGCGATACGCGTAGGCAACGGCCGACATGGGGTGTTGACGAACGGCATCGTCAAAATAAAGATATGCCTGGTCGAGTTGTCGTCTTGCAACCAAGTCTATCCCTTTTATGAATCGCTTCTGGTCTTTTTCGGACGGTGTGTCATGATCCATCAGGTAATACCGAATGGTTAGATACAAGACAAACAGCAGACTCAACAGCGCAACTTCCATAACACAGTCCGACTACAAACGGGGTAAATTTACAACGGTTTAGCCTGTTTTGGCAAACAACTCCCTTAAATTAGTCCTTCACGAACGGCTTTCGATAATCCCTTTTTAACCAGTTCATAGGAGTGGTCGATCCACTCCCTGATGTCCTGCCACCGCACACTGCCATCGAGCGTAACTGTGTTCCAGTGTGCTTTATTCATGTGGTAACCCGGCAGCACGGCCGAAAACATTTCCCGCAGTTGCACCGCTCGTTCGGGGTCACACTTCAGGTTAATGGTCGTAGGGCGACTTTCTGTATCCAGCAAGGCAAATATTTTATTGCCCACTTTAAAAACCAGCGTCACCGTGTCGAATGGAAACGACTCAGTGACACCGGGTTTGGTTATGCAGTAATCTCTCAGGGTTTCTGTGTTCATGACAGCAAATGATGTCAACAGTTATTTCAGACTAGTACTCAGCGGGTACATGCCCTGAAAATCATGACGCCAATACAAATCACAAACATGATGATTGATATGCGGTTGATGCCATGCATCATGCGCAGATTCACATTGGTTGGATGATTGGGATCAGGCTTCCGGAACACCCGCAGGAAATAAGCGAATACAGGCCCGATTTTTAGATAATCCAGAAAACGGTTCATAGTCGAAATAGACGGAAGCCAGCATGCGCAGCTATCAATAAACCGTCCTGATTTTAGAACAAAATTTACCGGCTGTTCAGCTAAAATGTTTCAACTTTTTCCGGCTCTATCCAGCGGCTGTCTTCCCGTATCAGGTCGATGAGTTCATCGACGGCGCGGTCGGCTGGCACCGATTTTTTTATCACTTGCTGACCCCGGTAGAGAGCAATTTTGTCACGCCCAATGCCAACGTAGCCGTAGTCGGCGTCGGCCATCTCGCCGGGGCCGTTCACAATGCAACCCATGATACCAATCTTAACACCTTTGAGGTGGTCTGTGCGCTGGCGAATGTGGGCCGTTGTTTCCTGTAAATCGAACAGGGTCCGTCCGCAGGAAGGGCAGGAGATATATTCCGTTTTGGTAATGCGCGTCCGGGCGGCCTGTAAAATACCGAACGCCAGCCCGTTCAGCCGTTTCAGGTCATCGGCGGTGGGTTGCACGTTTGCGGGTGATTTCTGGGATGTCGACAACATGATGCCATCGCCTAGTCCGTCGATTAGTAACCCACCCACGTCCGTAGCGGCATACAACGGAATGTCCTCATCGGATACCGTTGGATAGCTGCGCTGTACCACAACTGGCGTAGTCAGCTGCTGGTCCATCAACTGGACGAACAACCGGCGTAACTCTGGCATAGCGTGGGCGTTGCCGGTCGTAATGAGCAGCACAATGGTCGGGTCGTTGCGCAGTTCGTTCACAAACCCATCAGTGATATCGGCTAAAGATACTCTGACAAAATTAAGCCTGGAGTGAAGTAAACTTGCTGTGAACCGGGCCGTTACGTATTCGTTGGCTGTCAGAAGTGGAAGCGCTGTAGTTTCTGATGCCAGCGTTTGCCAGCGGCTATAATCCACTATCTCTTTCAGGCCGTTGGGCAACATGAACCGGGCAGGGCTCGATCCTGTGTAGATGTAATCGGCCCCAAGGTCATTCATGCGCCACTTGTCGGGCACTGGCAGGTAAAAATGGCCAATGGGTGACAACGCATCGTAATCGGTAACGGATACGAGGCTGAAATCGGTGATGACGCGCGGTACGTTCTGTCCGCCAAAATTGGCTACTTCGTGGGTTGCCCGACGGACGTAGTGAAAAGGGTCTATTGGGTAAGTCGTTATGGCGGGAATTGCGGTACTGACAGCCGCCCGGTTCGTGTAACGTTCGATGAGCGCTTTGGCCACGGGCGCTTCGCGTTCCGGCTCCTCAGTAAGCGATACCCTGACCGTATCGCCAATGCCGTCTTCCAGCAACGTCCCAATGCCCAGCGCCGATTTTATTCGTCCGTCTTCGGCTTCTCCCGCTTCTGTCACCCCCAGATGCAGTGGATACGGTTTTAGCCCTTCCTCATCCAGGCGCTGCACCAGCAGCCGGTATGCCTGCACCATCACCTGCGGGTTGCTCGACTTCATCGACAGCACGATGTTGTAGTATTTTTCATCTTCGCAGATGCGCAGGAACTCCAGTGCCGACTCCACCATGCCAACGGGTGTATCACCGTAACGACTTAAAATTCGGTCGGACAGTGAGCCATGGTTCGTGCCAATGCGCATGGCCGTTCCGTATTCCTTGCAGATACGGACTAAAGGCAGAAATTTGGCCTGAATGCGGTCCAGTTCGGCCGCATAGGTCGCATCGCTGTAGTCGATGTATTCGAAGCGTTTACGATCGGCATAGTTGCCGGGATTGATACGGACTTTCTCGACGATGCGGGCTGCGAGTTCGGCTGCGTTGGGGGTAAAGTGAATGTCGGCCACGAGGGGTGTGGTATAACCCCGCGCACGCAGTTCCTTCAGGATGTTTTCTAAATTCTGGGCTTCCTTAACGCTAGGCGCCGTGATGCGCACGTACTCACAACCGGCCTCGATCATTCGAATGCTCTGCTCAACCGATCCTGCCGTATCCATGGTGTCGATGGTAGTCATGGACTGCACCCGAATGGGGTAATCGGATCCCATCGGTACGTTGCCGATATTGACTGTCACCGTTTTCCGGCGAGTGTATTGAGTCAATGAGGGCGTGTATAGTACCGGCGAAATAGGCAGCTCTGCCGGGGGGATACTGGTTATGATGATACTGGATGGAGAGAGCAGCGAATCGGTCATACAAAAGTCGGCAGAGCCGTTTGACGGGAACAATTGTCAGGGCAAAGGTACGGAAAAAAGACCACCTCGCCGGGTTGCTCCCCATACCTGAAAAACGTTGGCGCTTCGTAAAATGTTCGGTCGTAAGGTATCTCTAAAGAGGGCCATTTGGGAGTTCGATTTGCTTTAATCAGTAAGATGGAGAAACAAAGTGAAGCCTGTTCGAGTTGGTGTTTCAAATCATAAATGACGCGTTGATTCGTTTTTATAGTTGCAAACGAATGAATCACTAATCTTAGAAACATCATGAAAACCAACGTATTGAGTATAATAACCTTGGGTATGCTCATTTGTG
>JAQBNX010000691.1 GCA_028288385.1 Spirosoma sp. | reverse complement strand
GGCTGAGCGGCACAGAGCGAAGCCTGGCCCGGCGGCTATCGGTTACAGCTGGATCGGGCGCTTTTCTGATTAACTCGCGTTTAGATTACGCCGGCACAGTCAACACCAGCCGATTCGGGTTGGGCTGGATGGTGGCCGGTACGTATACACAGCCTATTAGCCGGCGATTCAGATTAGCTTCTGAAATAAAGTGGTTCGACGCAACGGCTACCGAAGATGCTGCTTTTGGGTTGCAACTTCAGTTAGTGTGGCGGGCATTTTCGTGGTAAACTCCATTTATCGGTTTCAGGGCATGGCCCGAAGCAACAATACCGACGTAATATGACTGAAGATAAAGAAAAAAGGGAGATTCTGTTTTTGAGTGACACACAGGCACCCATGTTTGTAGAGCGGCTGGTGCTTCGGGCGCACCAGAATACAAAAGCAACCACCACTATTTTTGCCGAGATTCTGCGTATCAGGCCACCTGTGCTTTACTGGCTAGGAGACATCGTTTCGTTGGGGTTTAGGGCTAACAAGTGGCATGTCATCGACCGTTTTCTGGATAATTGCCGAAACGTTGGGACGTCGGTTTATGCCATTATGGGTAACCACGACGTAATGGGTCGACCACGGAAGGGTGCCCGCAATTTTCAGCAACGTTTTCCAGAACATGTCCATACTGGATACCTACACATGACAAACGATATTGCCGTAGTCATGCTAAACTCCAACTTCACTACGCTTTCGGTAGCTGATTTGGTAAAACAGCAAACTTGGTACGAACAAACGTTAACTGATCTGGATGCCGATCCAGCCGTTCGGGTAGTGATTGTAACGTGCCACCACGCCCCTTATTCAAATAGTAAATTAGTAGGTTCCAGTAAATTAGTGCAACAGCGGTTCGTACCCAATTACGTGAAATCGCAGAAGGCACGCCTATTTATAACCGGGCACTCGCACGCATTCGAGCGCTATGAGTTTGAAGGAAAAACGTTCCTCGTTATTGGCGGGGGCGGAGGACTTCGCCAGCCACTCAATACGTCACCAAGCCGGCTGCCCGACCTGGCCGCAAACTACAAGCCGATGTTTCACTACCTCGCCGTCCGGCGCGAGGGCGATGGGCTGGCGCTGACATCGTACTGTTTGAAAAGCGACTTTTCGGGTTTCGATGTTGGGTATCGTTTTGAGATTCCAGCGGGCGTAGTAGTCTAAAAACTAACAGTTGTAGAGGGCCTATTGAGCCTTAATAACACTTGCCGTTTTGCTGGAGATTGTAGCTTACAAAGCCAGACAGAGTGCGCTGTTAATCAGGAAAAATTTACAATCTATTCCTCTTCAACCGTTCCTACACCCAATTCTGAAAACAGCGTTTGCCAGTACTGAGTCACAGCGGGGTTATTCTGTTTCACGGAAGCATTTGGCTCAAAGGGCAAAATCATTTTAATGTCGGGGGAGCCAAGTGTGTAACGTTTCAGTTGCTTGGCGTCAGTTTTGGCCCACTCTTCAGCCTGAGCGTTATTCTTTGGTGGGCGGACCTGAAAATCCCGTCTTTCGGTGCCTTTGACGCTCTCAACCATGTCGCTCAGGTAATAAACCTTTACAGTTGCTCCAGTTTCATTGGCCTTCTCAATCACAGGCAGGCTGGCCCAGATATCTGTTTCCTGATTCGATGAGCCCACGTTTTGCGCCACCAGTTGCTGGAGTACCCGCTGCCTGATTTGCGCTTTCTCGCGGTTTAGAGACAGGCTAAATTCGGTTTCGGCAGCCTCACGATCCGTCGAGCTGGCCGCCGATACGTCTTCCATCTCGGTGCGGACAGTTAGGTTAAGGGCGCGGGCTTTAGCCGTATTTTCGTGGATGAAGTAGACGGCCAGTTGGTCGCCTTTCTGCCGGATGTTCTCATCAATAATACTGGTTAGAGCCTGCTGGTACTTCTGCCGTACAAACGCTTTGTCTACGTTTACACTACGGGTTTTGTCCAGAAAAATCAGCGTATAGGTTGGCTCGTTGGTTTTTGCGGGCTTGTCTTTATTAGTTGAACAGGCAAAAACAAGAAACAGGAGGCAGCAGGTGATAATGCGTTTCATAGGTGTGCGAAACCCTCAAAAGGGGTTAAAACCTTAGGGGTTTGAAAGAAATGCCTGACGTAACGTACTGTCGGCGGGGGCATTGTGGCTCCAGTAATCAGCTTGTTGTGTCTTCTTTAGAACGGCTCTGGAGGTCAGAAGGTTGTCTTTGCTCTTGTACGTTTCTTCCCAGCCCACAATTTTATGCGGAAATTTTTGCTCGAACACAATCATCAGCGTCCGATCATCGGTGGGGTATTGAACCGTGTACGCTTGAAGTAGCTTACCTGGATACAGCACCCCTTCATAGGCGGCTAGTTTGACCTTCGCTGGCAATGGGTCAAGTCGTTTATGCCGCAGGCGGGCTACCATTGTACCCGGAATCAGGTGTGTTTCACCAATGGGCAACTTATCGGGATTGAGTCGGATTTGGTTCCACAGTTCGTCCTCCAGGAGCGTCTTCTCAACCTCATAATTCTCAGCGACTTCCTTCTCAAAATAAGACTTACCATCGACGCGGTAGGCATTAGCTGCGTAATTAAGTTGCACGTAGCTATGTCCACACCACTCTTGCCCCGATGTGCTGACCTTCAGCGTATTTGGATGCGATGGGTTATTAATGGGGGTAAAAACAGAGGTATATAGCGAGTAATCGTAAATACCTGTTATGAATTTCTTTATAATGTTCGTCTTCATAACGGGTACCGACTTGTCGCGCAGTTGTTCGGTTTCTGATTTTACCTGCGTATCCGTCCGGAAGTCTTCTGTCACGAAAATAAGGATGGCTTCGCCCGGATTGAGCGCTCCATACTGCGCCTGTTGGAGGGAATAGTGGTTCAGTTCGGCCTTACCCCCAAACCAGTATTTTGCAAAGTCCTGGTCCGGTACTCCAGTTGATGGAGTAACAGCTATCGATGGATCCTGAAAGACGGTTGCTTTCATCGCAAAGGCGAACACCACAGCGAACGCCAGAACGATCAGCAACGAATTTTTAGTGATGGCCTGTTTCATGAATGAAATGCAGTGGCCGCTTTACCTAGCCTACCTGCGCAAAAGTCCGGGTCTTTGGTTTATCTTACAACTCTTTATCAAAACGATCTGTCTGGCCAATATGTCACGCCTTGCCCGTCTTTTGCTGCTAATTCAGTGTTTGTTACTCAGTATTCATTCGCTTACGGCTCAGGTTGCCAAAGCGCCCCTCCGTAAATCAGGAGAAGGTGACGGCCCTTATAATCGGCTCATTATTCGGGGTGTTACATTGATAAACAGCACTGGCGCACCACCGGTTGGGCCAGTTGATATAGTCGTCGAGAAAAATCGAATTACGGCCATTCGGCAGGTTGGATACCCCGGCGTAACCATTGATCCAAAAGGGCGGCCAGTGGCCAATGCGGGCGATAAGGAACTAAACTGCGAAGGCATGTACCTGATGCCGGGTTTCATAGATATGCATGGTCACATTGGCGGGCAGGCACAGGGAGCCAATGCTGAGTACGTATTTAAGCTGTGGCTCGGGCATGGCATCACCACCATTCGTGATCCAAGCTGTGGCAACGGTCTGGACTGGGTGCTCGAACACCGAGCCAAAAGTAACCGTAATGAAATTGTAGCCCCGCGTATACTGGCCTATACAGTATTTGGGCAAGGAGCAAAAGAACCTATCACTACGCCCGAACAGGCCCGCGCCTGGGTGCAGCAAAATGCCAAACGCGGGGCCGACGGCATAAAGTTTTTTGGGGCCGAACCGGCCGTGTTTCGAGCAGCGCTGGACGAGAACAAGAAACTCGGTTTACGGTCAGCCTGCCACCATGCGCAGCTAGAAGTGGCCCGGATGAATGCGCTGGCTACGGCCAAAGCGGGCCTGACCTCGCTGGAACACTGGTATGGCCTGCCCGAAGCCTTATTCGATGATAAAACGGTTCAGGCATATCCTGCCGATTATAATTACAACAATGAGCAGAATCGGTTTGAGCAGGCGGGTAATCTCTGGCAGCAGGCAGCCAAACCCGGTACTGACCGCTGGAACAAGGTTATGGATGAACTGATTGCGCTCGACTTTACGCTTGACCCAACTTTCAACATTTACGAAGCCAACCGCGAACTGATGCTGGCCCGGCGCGCCGAATGGCATGATGACTATACCATGCCTAGTCTGTGGCGCTTTTATGGTCCCAGCCGCATATCGCATGGATCATACTGGCACAACTGGGGAACTGAGCAGGAAGTAGCCTGGAAAAAGAATTACCAACTCTGGATGGCGTTCATTAATGAATACAAAAACCGGGGTGGGCGTGTAACGGCCGGTTCAGACTCCGGATTTATCTACCAGCTTTACGGATTCGCTTATATCCGTGAACTGGAATTGTTGCGCGAAGCTGGCTTTCATCCGCTTGAAGTTATCCGGGCAGCTACCCTCAAAGGCGCAGAAGCGCTTGGCCTTGCCGACCAGATTGGTTCGGTAGAGTTGGGGAAACTGGCCGACTTTGTCATTGTCAAAGAAAACCCGCTGGCCAACTTAAAGACCTTATATGGAACGGGCGCTATCCATTTGAATGAGAAAAACGAAGTAGAACGTGTTGGGGGTGTCACCTATACGGTAAAAGACGGCGTGGTATATGATGCAAAAAAACTCCTGGCCGATGTGCGGACTATGGTTGCGGAAGCTAAGCAGAAAGAGAATTTCGAAATCACTCAGCCGGGTGTACCGGCTAAAGCAGGCAAAGTATCGGGCGGAGCTAAAAATTGAGTAGGCAAAAGCACCCATTACGTCATTCTACCCTCTTGCCGTATATTTCGCATGTTTGTTGAGTGGCACTATTCAGAATGCCTAATTCAAGTTTCTTTTTGCAAGGGATTAGTCCAGAATTATGACCGAGAAAACTGCGAGTAAGCTACGTGCAAAAATGACTTATACATGGGTCGGTTGGTAATCATAATGCAACTTATACCCTAGAAAGATGAGCTTAGAAGAGGAACTAGCGATCAATCAATTCGGGCAGGGAGTTCGTTCGGTTGCAGATCTCCTTGATGAGTTTTCTCAACTGGATGAGGATCAAAAACGGAAATGTTTTGTCCACTTCTATTACTACATATGGTATTTTAAGTTAGATGCCTCCGATGTTGAGCAGGCAATGGCTGATTGTGCCATAAAAGCTACCGACCCTACGTACGATTATCTGAATCTCCATCTCATAAAAGCTGGCCGTAAGGGAATGATATGTATATCAGACGCAGAAAATCACCCTAAAGGCGGTCTTGATAAGCCTTATGAGTTACTGCTGCGTCTATTTAAAGTAAACTATCAACGGTGCTTTGAACTGGAAAAAGAAAACCTCAGCAAATGGTGGTACTGGGATTTGTCTAGTGAGGAGGTTTCTCAAGGTATTCTTACAAGACATAAAGAGCTACTAGACGAAGTTTATAGTCATCCCAGCTTTAGGTGCGAGTTTGTCAGTATGGCAAAACTGTATTATAAGAACAATACAGAGAATCAAGCCAGCTATAAAGAGCCCAGTTCTGAACAACAGACCAATTTTAATTTTGTTACTTATGACCAGATGACCGTCGATCTATTACCTATCGGCAACAAATATTATCCAGCAATATGGCTTATACGTAATGCGGTAGAGAACGCCCTGTCAAAACGTTACCAATTAGATCCCGACCTGGCCAGACGACTAACACTGGATGTCATTGAACGTCATTTGCAGGAGACCTACAATTCGACGCTTTTTCAGGACGTAGGGCTTTAGTTACTGCTTATTACTATCAACGACTAATCGTTGATCGCGATTAGCAATTTCCCAAGCGGTGTAGAATACAAGCCGTGCTGATTTTTCGGCGAGTTTGAAATCTATTTTTTCGATGTCGTCCGTAGGACGATGGTAGTCTGGGTGCAGGCCATTGAAATAGAAAATGATGGGAATCTGGTGCTTGGCGAAGTTATAGTGGTCTGAGCGATAGTAAATACGTTGCGAATCCTGCGGGTCGTTGTATTTGTAGTCCAGTTCCATGCCGATGTTCTTTTTATTGGCGTCTTCGCTGATTTTATGCAGATCAGATGAGAGTTTATCGGAACCAATGACATAGATGTAATTTTCTGATTTTCCCTGATGCAGATCATCGACCCGTCCAACCATATCGATGTTTAAATCCGCTACGGTTTTCTCAAGCGGTATCACTGGACTCATATCGGCGTAA
>JAQBNX010000659.1 GCA_028288385.1 Spirosoma sp. | reverse complement strand
TGGCCTACCAGCGCCTGCTGAAAGCTGCGGGTAATAATCTTAATTAATGCTGTTTCCAATACAATCATGAACAAGAAAACTTTATTCCGCGTAGGGGGTGTCATCGTGCTGGCCGTTGCGCTGTTTTTTGGGTATAGTGAATTTCGCTACCTGCAACGTCACGAAACCACCGACGACGCTCAAATCGATGGCGATGTGAACCCAGTGATCCCCAAAGCAGGGGGCTACGTGAAAGCAATTCGTTTTAAGGACAACCAATTTGTTAAAGAAGGCGATACGTTGGTTGTGCTCGACGATGCCGATTACCGCATTCGGGTAGCGCAGGCCGAAGCTGCCCTGCAGAGTGCAATGGCAAGTGCAGGCGTAACGCGTTCCAACGTGGGCGTAGCGTCGGCAACGGTGCAGAGTTCGCAAGCCAGTGTGCAGACGGCCCGTAATCAGGTGGCTACGGCTCAGGCAAACGTAACGGCCGCGCAGGCTCGTGCCCGCAAAGCCAACCAGGATTTTGAGCGTTATGGACGGCTGCTGGCCGAAAAAACCGTACCACAGCAACAGTTTGAGGCCGTTCAGGCCGAGCGTGATGCGGCACTGGCCCAGTTGCAGGCTGCTCAGGCGCAACTGCAAACGGCGCAGGCCCAGGTAAACGCGGCTGGTACGCAAACAGGGGTTACAAACTCGCAGCGCCGGGCCACCCAGGGGCAGATATCCGTAGCGCAGGCCACGGTCAAGCAGCGGCAGGCCGAGCTGGATATGGCTAACCTACAGTTATCGTATACCGTAGTGCGTGCCCCCGTTTCGGGCATCATTTCTAAGCGTGCCGTGCAGGTTGGCCAACTGGTGCAACCCGGTCAGGCGCTGTGCTCGGTAGTGGGCAACTCCACGCTCTGGGTTACGGCAAACTTTAAGGAAACACAATTGAAGCAAATGCACCCCGGCCAGGAAGTGGCCATCGACGTAGATGCTTTTGATGGTGATAAACTAACCGGTCGTGTAGGATCATTTGCTGGAGCAACGGGTGCTAAGTTTACCCTGCTGCCACCCGACAATGCCACCGGAAACTACGTGAAAGTGATACAGCGGATCCCTGTCAGGATTGATCTTGACAAAAATTCTCCATTGTTTGCCCGGCTCCGCCCTGGCATGAGTGCAACGGTCGCCGTGGATTTACAGAAATAACGGTTTTTATTTGGCTGGCTTAGGACAGATGGCCAACATCGGTCTTCAGCCAGCCAAATGATTTCACCAATAGAGTTCGGTTATGAAGAATTTAGGTTTTGATAAATGGGTCGTTGTGCTGACGGTGACGACGGCCGCCCTGCTGCAAACAATCGACTCGTCGATCGTTAACGTAACGCTGAACCAGATGATGGGCAACCTCGGCGCATCGCTGGGCGACATTAGCTGGGTCGTTACGGGCTATGCGGCCGCCAGTGCCGTTATGATTACTATGTCGGGCTGGCTGACGGCTAAGCTGGGCCGCCGGAATTACTTCGCTGCTTCCATTGTCTTGTTCACTGTTGCCTCTGTGTTCTGCGGTACGTCTACCAACGTCTGGGAACTGGTATTCTTTCGGGTGGTGCAGGGTATTGGCGGGGGCGGACTGCTCACTACAGCCCAATCCATTCTGATTCAGACATTCCCAAAAGAGGATCTGGGTATTGCCAACGCTATTTTCGGCATGGGCGTCATTATTGGTCCGTCTATTGGCCCAACGCTGGGCGGTTATATTACGGATAACCTGTCCTGGAACTGGGTATTTTACATCAATATTCCATTCGGCATTCTGGCTACGTTCCTAACGTATACCTATATTAAGGAACCCGCAGAGAAGGTAGCGGCAGGTAATATGGACTGGCTGGCCCTGATTCTCCTGATTATGGGTATCGGTGGGCTGCAGATCATTCTGGAAAAAGGCCACGAAAAAGATTGGTTCGATTCCTCTTTCATCGTTGGCATGTCGCTGGTGGCAGGCGTGGGACTGGTTGGTTTTATCTGGCGGCAGCTGGCCGTGAAATTGCCCATTCTGGACCTGCGTTTGCTGCTTCAGCGTCGGTTTGCGGTCGGTACGCTGTTTAATTTCATACTCGGTTTTGGCTTGTTTGCATCGGTCTTTATTATCCCGGTTTTCTGTCAGACCATTCTGGGATTCACCGCCAGCCAGACAGGCCTGCTGCTGATGCCAGGTTCTATTATGACGGGTATGATGATGCCGGTAGTGGGAGGGCTGCTTAGTAAAAACTATATCTCACCCATCTGGTATGCGGCTATTGGCTTTCTCCTGTTCTTTGGCTTTTGCTTTGATTTATCGGCGATTAGTCTGGCTGCCGGCCCCGACTATTTTTTCTGGCCACTCATTGTCCGGGGTGTTGGGATGGGCATGATCTTCATCCCGCTGACGACCATTACGTTGTCTGACCTTAAAAACGTTGAAATTCCGCAGGGCTCAGCTCTCACCGGGATGATCCGGCAGTTGGGCGGTACGTTCGGAACGGCCATTATGACCACCTATATCTCAACCCGCACCATGTTCCATGCTTCGCGGCTTGGCGATAACGTATCAATTTATAACCCGATGTCGGTCGACCGCATTCGGCAGTATACCAACCTGTTTCTTTCGAAGGGCGATGCGTTAATGGCAGCTACGAGCAAAGCCTACGGAATTATGCAGGGCGCTGTTATTAAACAAGCCTTGGTGATGACGTATGCCGATGCGTTTCTGGTCATCGGCGCTTTTTTCCTGATCTGCGTACCCCTGCTGCTTTTATTTATCGGCAAGAAAATTGAAGCACCGGCCCACGTCGAAATGGCAATGGATTAAAGTTAGGCGCTATTATTCCTGGCGACAAACTAAAAAGCCGGTCAGTATAGACCGGCTTTTTAGTTTGTCAAATCTGTTCTGGCTTCTGCCCATGGATTATTTAGGGCTGACGCTTACCGTTAGGGCCTTGCCGATGCCTGATCTAGGAACATATACCGGTCCCGGTGCTGCTCAGTTACAGCGTGGGTATCAACGTCGATGCGCATGTACTGGACAGGACCCGTTGTGCTCACAGCAGGCCAGTTTGGCAAACCAGGGCCGTTGGGATTAAACTTTTTAATGAAGTTGGCAAAGTAATTCTGCATCACTTCCGACACCTTATAATCGTCTTTTGTCCAGGCATATACTTTGTTGTAACCCAGGTTACCCATTGCATACTCGATCTCGGCTGAGTGAACAGCGCCCTTGGGAGCTGGCTGTGGTTTAGCCGAACCATCTCTCATGACGCCACCGGCTAAGCCTGCCGAAGCATTACCCATTTCCGGGGTCATAGCAGGGCGTGGGCGGGCATACAAATAGCGGTAGACCGGTTTATTGCCCCCCGTTTTGCTGTGCAGATCGCTCCACTTCCAGGTGCTGTAGCCAATGAAGCGGTCGCTGGCCAGGTCGGTAGCCACCTGCTCAACGGCTTCGTCTGTCGTGGCTCCATAGGCTTTCAAGACCTGATCGGCGCGCTCGCCATAAAGTCTTTGAACGGCTTTGGTGTAGTTTTCGACCGTTGGCTTCTCCTGACCTAATATTGCCCGTGCGCCACTCTCTTCGGTGTTCCAGCCAACCAGCAAGGGCACTTGAGCCTGCTCACCAGCCGCGAAAATGGCCATTGGTGCTTTAGGAAAGAAATACCCATCGACGGTTGATGAAAAGCGGGGGGTCTTTGGATTCGCCGTGGCTTCAAGCAGTTTGTCAGCGGGTATGGCGCGCAATTCGGCCAGCGTTTTCGCACCTACCTGCTCAGCAAACTTCAGCCCGCTTTGTTCAGCGTCGGCCAGCGCCGTTGGTGGCAGCGTTCCCAGGAGCGAACCACTTTCGCCAATGGCCCCGGCTATCAGATTTTTTGACAGGGGTGAGGCCATCTGAGCACTTACGGATACAGACCCTGCCGACTCACCCGCGATGATTACCTTTTTAGGATCGCCACCAAAAGCCGCAATGTTCTCCTGCACCCAGCGTAGCGCTGCACTCTGGTCGAGGTAGCCGTAGTTACTCGATGCTTTGTGGGGCGATTCGGCCGTGAGTTCGGGGTGGGCCATAAATCCAAATGCGCCAAGCCGATAGTTGACCGTGATGGCTACAATGCCTTTGCGCGACATGCTCTCTCCGTCGTAGCGGCCTTCCGAGCCGTCGCCGGCTATAAATCCGCCCCCGTAGAAGTAAACCAGCACAGGCAAACGATCGTTAGCCGATTTAGCGGGCGTCCATACGTTCAGGTAGAGGCAATCTTCGCTCATGCCGTCGGAGCGGAATCCCATATCGCCAAAAACGGCACGCTGCATAGCACGGGGACCAAATTTTTTCGCCGAGCGTACGTCGGTCCAGTTTTTCGCAGGTTGGGGTTCTTTCCAGCGCAGGTCGCCCACGGGCGGCTGGGCGAATGGAATGCCTTTGAAGGAGCGAACGCCACTGGCTTCGGATGTGCCCTCAACTAAGCCGTTGGCTGTTTTGACACGTAACGCCGATGGTTGCTGGGCAGCGGCCCCAAACGCTAACGGGATAGTTAATAGGGATAAACTTATCAGAGTTCTCATAATAAACAGATTGGAAAAAACGTAAAGGACAATGCGGCATGGGTTTACTTGCATTGGCACAAGCTAACCTGTGCACAACAAACAATTGGTTCAGCGGTTATAGTACCCGTAAACCAATCGGTCAGTAAACCTTTTAACCAGTTGATTGTCCAATAACCGAGTTTGTTATTTACACCAACTAAATCAAGTTCGTAACGCTATGAAAACGATTCATGCATCTATTAGTCTGATTATATTGCTGGCGCTGGTGTTTGCCTCTTCGGTGCAGGCACAGCAAAAGCCGCGCTGGTCTCCACAGGTAAAAGGTACTGCCATTGGTGCAGGCGTGGGTGGTGCCGCCGGTGCCATCATCAACAAACGCAATCGCGTAGTTGGCGGCCTCATTGGTGGGGTAGCCGGTGGTGCAGCTGGCTATGGCATTGGCAAGGGTATGGATAACCGGCGCAAGACCAATGACCGCATTGCCGCTGCTGAACGCGAAGCCGCCGAAAACCGTCGGCAAGCGGCCGAGAACCGACAGGAGGCTGCAGAAGCCCGGCAAGAAGCTCAATTGGCCCGTCAGGAAGCGGCTGCAGCTGCCAACAAGCCAGCCACGGTGATCAATCGTCCAGCGCCAGCGGTTGCAGTGCATCATAAAGCCGCTCATGCTGCGGTCGGAGCAACTGCCGCTGCGGCTGGTATTGGGGCTGCCCTTGCCGCCAATTCCTTCAGTGCTCAGACTGTATCGGGTCCGAACACGAGCAATGCGCTTTTCCTGCCCAACCCGTCTTATGGCGACCCGTCTTCGGCTTATCCGACCTCGGAAATACGCCGGAAAAGCTGGTAATGGCTGAAGAGCCTATATTTTCCACCAATCCCACACACGATGAAAGCGCTTATTTTTGTCTTATTCATTACGTTAACCACCACTGCTTGCTCGCCGGGCGACGCGGTTAACGTACAGGATTTGAATCAGCAGTTTATTGGTGCCTGGAACAATAAGGATACCGAGAAGATCATCTCATTCCTGGCCGAAGATGTCCACTTTTTGCAGGGCAGCACCCATTTCAAAGGTAAGTCGGAAGTAGCCCAGAAGTGGGTACGTGAAACGCTGCCGACGCTGACCGACCTGAAAACGAACGTAGTGAGTTCGTCGGCAGACTCAAAAACCGCCTACGAAGCCGGTACGTACTCCGTCGATGTCTTACCAGATAGCCCTGGCCAGCCCCACGGCATTGGTGAAGGCAATTTTATTCTACTCTGGAAAAAAGGCACCGACGATACGTGGAAACTTACCTACGCCCAACTGGAAGGTTTGCCGGTGCAGGTGAAGCAGTAAGCCCGGTTTATTGAAACCGGGTTGTCTAACCCAAAAGCCCTGGCATGATGCCGGGGCTTTTTTGTCTTCAGAATCGTGATTATAATTCGATAGGTTGGTTGTTAAAAGCCTTTTCTTAGTGACTAGCCTGAGTAGTTTCGACCGCTTTCCGGTTCATCCAGAATAGGGTTAAAGCGATAACAAAAAACAGGGATTCAATCATAAGCCATTGCCGCCCAAACGCACCCAGTGCACCCTCCACAAAAATAGTGATGGTACGAGAAAGGGCATATGACCCCCATAGCAGGCACAAAAAGGCAAGACCTTTAAGAACATCCCTGATCATCAGGTAAAGCAGACTGATGACCAAAGTTAGCCCCACTCCGCCATACACGCCCCGAATTGAACTGAAGGCATCGGTGTTTGTTAGTTCAACCCGGACCAGATCCATGACAGATTGTGGGTTTGAAAAGGCTAATAGACTGACCGATAGAAGGGCCAGCGCCGACAACAGAATAAAGCCCTGTGCGGCTCGTTTGAGAATGGTTTGCGTTTGCATGTCCTTGTTTTTTATGACAAGGCAAAATTGCGCCGTCATGCCCGGCTGGTTATTGGTATTTACCAAGATTTATATCTTTATGGAGTTGATCAGCTTACTAAAATTGGTGGGATCGACACCAATATAATTGGCTAAATATTTATGCGGCACTAATTGTAAAATATGGGGACTCCGGTGTAGCAGTGTCTTTAGTTTATCAGTTGAGGAGAAGCATTGAAGTTCCACCAGCCGTTCCAGAACGCCCGACATAGCGTGCGTAATCCCTAATCGAATCATGGACTCGACCCGTGGTTTACGGTGCATAACCGCCTGCAAGTCCAGGATAGAAATCCGGAGAAAAACCGATGAGGTCAGCGTTTCGAAATAATAGCGCGAGGGCAGTTGCAGCATCAGCGAATCGACAACGCCCCCAAACGAAGGAGGATAGGAAAAAACTAGGGTGGCCTCGCGGTTTTGTTCATCTAAATAAAATACCCGTTGTACGCCTTCAACAATGAAATACAGGTAGTTTTCCCGTTCTCCTGCCGCGGTTATTATTTGTTTCCGTTTGGCCGAAAAGGGCCGCCAGCAACGTGAAAAATCCTGCCATTCCTCCGGCGAGATGGGTTGAATGGCCTCTACCAACTGCTTTAACTGAGGTAAGGGATCAGGCATAACAGCTATTGATGATGGCTTATGACGCTACGTAGTAATTAGCCACGATAAGTCAATGTAGGTGTCAGGTGCAAAAAGTCAAAACCTTATCGGGTTTCATTACTTTTGATCAGGATAGCAACAATTGATTACCAT
>JAQBNX010000652.1 GCA_028288385.1 Spirosoma sp. | reverse complement strand
TATCACTGGACTCATATCGGCGTAATATTCAGAACCCAGAAGCCCCTTTTCTTCACCGGACACAGTTAAAAATAAAATAGACCGACGTGGCCCTTTGCCATCTGCTTTGGCTTTAGCAAATGCCTGCGCAATCTCCAGCACCGATACTGTGCCCGAGCCATCATCATTGGCACCGTTGTTAATCTGGCCATCGGCACTAATGCCAATATGGTCGTAGTGCGATGAAACAATCAGGACTTCGTCTTTCTTGTCAGTACCCTCAATAAATCCCAACACATTCGATGATTGCGTTTTTTCTTCGATCCGGTCTGCCTTTACGGCTACACTTCCTGCCAGCGACGATGACATCGGTTTCTCTGATTTAGCCAGTTGGGTCATTGTTTGGCTCAGTGTTGCCACGGGTGTATTCAGCAAGGTGGCTGCCATCTCCGTCGAGATCAGAAATACCCCGGTTGAACCTACATTTTCAGCACCTGGCTTGAGACTCATCCGATTAAATCGAGCCTGCATAGCACTACGTTGCGTAAGCACCCGTTTAAAATCTTCAGCCGATTCGGCAGAGACAATAAAAACCTGAACGGCTCCCTTCTCTTTAGCCAGCAAGCTCTTAGCCCGCCAGCCATTAGGGCCGCCCCATTTAGAAGCTTCCTCCGTTCCGCTTACCACTTTTTTACCCTCGGCGGTCTTTGGTTCATCGTCCAGTACAACAACTGCTTTCCCCTTTACGTCGCGCCCAGCATAGTTGTCATAGTTTTTGTCACTGATGCCATATCCAACAAATAAGGTTTCGTATGTAGTTTCTGATGGCAGATACAGCAATCCATTGGGCATAAAGTCCTTCAGGAGCGCGAATTGCTTACCACCCGAACGAATGTAAAAGTCTCCCCAGGTTTTTTTATACAGGGTGTATGGTTGCTGATACCCTTCTTTGCCATCATCCGCTTTGACAATTGGTTTTAAACCTTCGGCGGCAAACTGACTGGCAATATATTCGGCCGCTTTGCGCTGCCCACGGGTTCCGGTTTCGCGGCCTTCCATATCATCGGCAGCAAGAATACGAAGGTGTTTTTCAAGGTCACTTGCCGTAATAGTATTGGCAAATTGCCCCTGAGCACTACTTATAAAAGGGAGGGTAATCAACCCTGCTGCCACAATTAGTTGTTGAGAGGTCATTAAACTGAAATTTGGGGAATGTGATAGCTAATATACCGTAACGTAATGATAAATAAAGTAGATGATGAGGCAGCATTAACCTGTTTATTCGGATCCCGGTCACAACGAAGCCCTCATGCTAATCCATAAACGTATTCGATTTTACATCAACGCATGCTGTTTACGAATAGTCTTTGGCTAAGAAACAGGCTGTCTGGTAATTGACGAACGCTTTTTGCGCAACAGAATTGGCAAAATAAGGAAACTGGCGCTGCTTAGAAGCAGATTGATGCCAAAACCAACCGCGTGTAAAAATGTGGCAACCACAGCTCCTCCGGCTGCGGCAAAGCCATACAAGACCAAAGCCCGGCTCACCAGGAAGTGGTAAGTGCCAATGCCGCCTTGTGTGGGCACGGCTAGTCCGCCAATGGAGCCGACGGCCATAATGGTGAGTGCAGCGGTCGGTGGAAGCAACCGGGTTTCATCGGTGGTCAGCAATAGGCAATACGTCGACAACCAGGTGATAAACTGGCTGGCTAAGGTTAATCCGATAAAAAAACCCGGCTGAGGCAGTTGCCGGATGGCCAAAAACCCTTTCTCAAAACCCTTAGCAAGCGTTGTTACCCTTAAGACAAATGGGTGCTGACGAACATTTTGCTGGCGTGATCCCCACAAAAGAATTAGCCCGATTAAAACACAGAGCGTTATCAGACACAGGATTAACATCGTATTGGGCAGGGCCAGGGTAATGCTGGTTACGTATTGACGCATCCGACTAAATTCCATCAATACGGTAAGAAGGAGAATGGCCGCAAGCATGATCAAGTCAACAATCCGTTCTGCTACGACCGAGCCAATACCCTGCGTTAGAGGAACACCATCAGTCCGCTGGAGCGTGCTGCAACGCGTGAGTTCACCCGCACCGGGAACGATCATGCCGGCGAGTGCACCGGCCAGCAGGGCAATGGTAGCCCGAAACAACGATGGACTGAACCCAATGGCCTGCAGAGTAAGCCTCCAGCGGGCCGCCCGGACCACCACATACAGGCCAATCAGCAGGGCTACCAGCGACAACCAGCCGTAATCAGCTCGCTGGAACTGCTCGGCTAGCTGGTTGAGGGGCACGTCTTTTAAAACATACCACAACAACCCAATAGCCAGCCCGATTGGTACTATCTGCCGGGTAAAGGCGTTGTTCATGCCCGAAAATTAAGTCTTTTTGTAAAGAAAACCGGGAACGCTGGCAGACTTGGCCCGGTATTAGTAAGTTTGACTACGTATCGTGTTGCACCCTATAGTCTCACGACATATTCATTCTGTAGCCCCAGTCATGTCAAAGAAACGAAAAGGCCCGCCAGCCCTCGTTCCGGCCACTTCTTCAACCAGATCCCAACCGGCTTCAGTTAGTAGTCAGCCCCCTGCCCTGCCTGAACGGGTCGATAGCCCCCATACTGAACGGTCGTTTGAGTTGATTCGGTTTGACCGGCGTTTGAAGTGGTTTATTGGCATCTGCGCGGTGTTGTTCGCCCTAGTGACTATGGCCAAGATTCATCCGATTTCATTGGCCATGTGGAATGATCTTCTACCCGATAGCAGTGATCCTAAACGAGGGCTGATTTCGGGACAACCACGTAGAATTCGGATGGACGATTATGCCGTTGGAACCCCCTGGATTCTCTCCCAAGCCAATAAAGGGTTTCCAACCGTTAACGAAACCATCGGTGGTGAAAAAGCACCAGTTCTTGTTGCCCCTACGCATCATTTCAGTGAAATCTTCAGGCCTGACCACTGGGGTTTTTTCTTTTTGCCAATTGAACAAGGGTATGCGTGGCTTTATAACCTGCGTGCGTTCTTGTCTATTGTCGGCGCTACGTTAATGCTGCTCCTATTAACCCGAAATAATTTCTGGCTTTCTCTATTTGGAAGCATCTGGCAGTTTTATTCCTCCGGAACCGTTTCATGGTCGTTTATCCCGGCTCCGCTTATTGCGGCAATCAGCTTAATTTTTGTCGCATCGGTATACCTGCTTTATGGTAAGACCCGGGCCCAAATGCTGGCGGCTTCAGTGGCTTTAGCGTGGTTGCTAATGGTGTATATTTTAATTCTGTATCCACCTTATCAGGTACCGCTGGGATACGTGTTACTGGCGCTACTGGCCGGTTATTTTAGTAACAATTGGGATACAAAACGGCTCTTTCATGATTGGCCGGTAAAAGCGGGCGGAGGTATACTGGCTTTAGTCTTATTAGGAGTTTCGTTCTGGTTATTCTACGCATACTTAAAACCCACACTCGATGCTATCTTGAACACGGTGTATCCCGGTAAGCGCAGCGAACTGGGTGGTACAGGCTTTATTGCTAACTGGTTTTCAGAATATTTCCGCTGGCAGGTAGACGACACTAGCTTTCCAAGAAACTGGCTCAACCACTGTGAGTTATCGCACTACATAACCTTTGCGCCAATTATTATTCCCTGCGCCCTAGCAAGTTTCAGTATACAGCGTAAAGTAGACTGGGCCCTGCTACTGTTGAGCCTTTTTGTGATGGTTGGCTATGTATGGATTGAAGTTGGCTTTCCGGAATGGCTGGCAAAACTTACGCTCTGGAACTTGAGTCCAACACGCCGTACCCAAATTCCGTTTGGCATTGGTAACGTCTTGCTCACTGTCTTGTACTTGCACTATTTAACAACCATTGAGATAAAGACAAACAGGCTGTTTACACTAGTCGGCATAGCTGCTGTGCTGGGTTTCATGCTTTACGCGGCTAACCTGAACGTTGGCGATTCGGAAGGCTTTTTTAGGTTCAATCAGTTGTTCATTCCGATTCTGTTCTTTACTGGTCTCGGTTCGTTGTTGCTATTTACCTGGAAACCAGCCTATCGAAATGCGCTTTTTGGTGCCGCCATTCTCCTTTTTCTCTGGCCTAACGTAACGTTAAACCCAGTAGCCAAAGGGATGAGCCCAATCACTGAGCATGTCCTGTACCGCACGGTTCAGGATATTCACCGCCAGGATCCAACCGGAAAATGGGTGGTGTTTGGCGGTCAGTTTATTTCCTACATGGTTACCGCTACAGGCGTTGATTTACTCAGTGGGGTTAAATACACACCACCCCGCACCATTTTGAAAGTGCTTGACCCAGCTATGAAGCGTGATTCGGCGTACAACCGGTTTGCTCATACGGTGTACAGCTCCTACATCAATGGCAGAGACTCGGTAATTATTCAGAATACGTTTGAAGATGGATACGTAGTCAATATGGACCCCTGTTCCAGCCGCCTGAAAGCACTCAATGTGCGGTACATTATTTATGATAAACAGCCACAACCGGTTGAAATACGCTGCATGAAACTCATGACAACGTTAGGGAGTCTCCAGATTTATCGTATCAACGATTAAATCCAATGGAAACAGCCCCTTTTCGTGTGTTGGTCGTGGTACCGTGTTATAACGAACAGGCGGCTATTGCGCAGGTTGTTGCCGAAATCAACGAGGTAAAGCAACAAAACAATCTAACCATTGATGTCTTGGTTGTCAATGACAGGTCAACAGATAACTCCCTGGCCATCATCCAGAAACTTAATTGTCATTACGTAGACTTACCCGTTAATTTAGGTATTGGCGGGGCTATGCATGCAGGGTATAAATATGCCTATCGACACGGGTATGATGTAGCCGTACAAATGGATGGTGATGGCCAGCACCCGGCAGAGGAACTACCAAAAATTCTAAAACCCATTTTTGACGGCCAGGCCGATGTAGTCATTGGTTCGCGCTTTCTGGAGCGAACGGGCTTTCAGTCTACCTTCGCCCGGCGGCTGGGTATCCGGTATTTTCGCTGGCTGAACCAATTCCTAATCGGTAAGTCAATCCACGACAGTACGTCAGGATTCCGGGCCTTCAATCGTAGAACGATTAGCATTGCCAATGCTTATTATCCCGACGAGTATCCCGAACCCGAATCCATTGTCCAGTTTGGCCTTCATAAGCTTCGCATTCTTGAAGTACCCGTTGTCATGCGCGAACGACAGGGCGGCACATCATCCATTACGCTGGCCAAATCGGTGTACTATATGTTTAAAGTAACGATGGGCACCTTATTCCTCTATATTCGTTTGCAGAATAACCAACGCAGTCATGGAATCATTACCAATTGTCATTCAGATACTTAGTTTGACAGGGGCGTTACTATTCCTGTTCTTTATTGCCCGGCTTATTGTAAACGGGAAGTTGCGGGAAGAGTATTCTTTTATCTGGATCGTTTGCACTATTATCCTGATTGTGTTTTCGATCTGGCGAAAGGGGTTAGAGAAAATTTCGCTCATGCTGGGTGTCTACTACCCTCCTTCCCTCATTTTTCTGGCGGCTATTTTCGTCATTATCATCTTCCTGGTTCACTTATCGGTAGTAAATTCCAGCATGCAGCAATCCGTAAAGGAACTTACTCATGAAATAGCATTTCTTAAAAAAGAGCTAGCTGACCTGCGTGAAGACCAGAATAAGCCCCTGGCGGGTAGATCACCCCTAGTAACAGAAGCCTAAAACACCGTGACGACCGCCCTTTTGCCGGAACTCAGCATAATCATTGTTGCCTACGATAGTCTCAACGATCTTAAACGGTGCTTACCGACAGTAGTTATTGCGTCAGCCCGCATAAACCATGAAGTGATTGTTGTAGATAACTACGGTCGTGATAATCTCGGCAATTGGTTGTCAGCGCATCATCCGGCAGTAAGGTATATAGCCAATGCAATAAATACAGGCTATGCAGGTGGGAATAACCTGGGCATTGCACAAGCCCGTGGCAAATGGACCTTCCTGCTTAACCCAGATACGGAACTTACCCCTAGTAGTCTTGATCAGCTCATGGATAGGGCCCGCCAGTATCCTCATGATTTCATTACGCCTAAGTTGCTCAACCCAGATGGCACCATCAACGCCTGTGGCAATCAAATGCAGTATACCGGCGTTACAACTTGCCGCGGTCTTAATCAGCCTGCATCTGCCTATACCGTGGTTGAGGAAGTGCCGTTGCTTTCTGGAGCTGCGCTGTTGGCCCCCACAAAAGCGCTGCGTGAATTAGGCTCTTTTGAGGAAACCTATTTTATGTATTTTGAGGATACCGATTTGTCACTCCGGGCCCGACTAGCAGGCTATCGATTACTGTGCGAACCCAATTCTGTAGTAACGCATTACTACAAATTGGGTATATCACCGGTAAAGTTTTACTATCTCGAACGCAATCGGCTGTTAACGTTCTTTCGTGTTTTCACAAAATCTACCCTTAGGAGGCTTTTACCTGCCTTGCTATTAACGGAGGTGTTAATGTGGGGATTCTCATTACGTGGTATGGCTTACATACAGGCCCGCTTCCGAACGTATAATTGGCTATGGCGAAACCGGGCTATTATTCGGCAACAACATGCGTTAATCCAGGTCCAACGGCGGGTGCCCGACCAAGTGTTGCTACAAGGTTCTCTCGAATCAATGCCCTTTGATCAGTTGATAGGCGGGAAAATTGATACGTTGACCAATGCGCTTCTTAAGCCAATCTATAAATTACTTCGCCCTCATTTATGAACCGGGCAACGTAATGGTTTAGACATCAAAACTGCTTGTTAGCGGAACGTACGATTGAATACCCTTGCTCACTAGCCTAACACCAAGTGTGTAATGCCCGGGTCTCAAATCGCCTTTTTTAATGACGCACGAGAAGCCAGCCTGTAAATACTGGTACTGGTTCACCACATCATAACGAACCTGCCGCCGGGTATCGAACGCATAGCTGTTTTGCGGTGACTGTGCCACCACCTGAATCTGCGTTTCGTTAGAAGGCTGTCCATTAACGGCCCAGGATTGATACATCACCAGATAATCATGAATCGGATAAGGCTTTACGTCTGACGTGACATCATTTGTAGGCGCAGGCGGTGCATTATCAAGAGGAATCGGTGAGCTTTTTAAATCTGAAAATGTTGTTTTGGGTACCTGATAAATGTCTTTCTTCAGCGCATCCTGGAAGATCAGCTTTCCCAACGTAGGATCGCCCCAATAAACGATCAGATTAGCTGGATTGTCGTTATAAAAGGCGGTACTGAATGTTAAATTAGTAGTCCTGTCTTCTACTTTAATTAAGTGCTCACGGTATGAATATGTATACAGAAAAACGGCCAAAACCAACCCAACTACGCCCACTATAGGTTTGACAGAGCGGTGCGTGATTGTTTCGATACACAGTACATATAGACCAATCAG
>JAQBNX010000616.1 GCA_028288385.1 Spirosoma sp. | reverse complement strand
CTGAACCAGAAAACGCAGTTCGTGCGATAACATGGGGAACCGGGAGTAAAACAAAAGCCCATACATATTCTCCAGCGGGCACAAAATCTGATGAGGATACGTCGCTTCAACTGGTTGCATGGCCTGTTTCCAGGTTTCATTTGTCTCCAGCAGCAACACAAGATCGGGCTGGTGTTTCTTAATCAGTCGGAGTACGTCGGGCATTTTTGTGTTCTCCTGATATACGTTGGCACTAAGCAATCGAATTGTATTCGGGTTTGTAGCGGACTGGTTTACAAGATTTTTCCGCGAGGGCACCTCTTTTGTGTGCAACCATGTATATGGAACAATGAGCCACACTTGGTACAGAATTGCAGTGATTAGCCCAACCGGCAATAGAACCAGTGGCCACTGCCAGCTATGTCCCAGCGCAAACCATGCCGCCAGACCGCTTACTGTCAGCACAAACACCTGTAAATGCGGAAAATCCCACATACGAATCCACCAATACTCCAGGCGGATCAGATGTATGAAAGAGATGATGATAACAAACCCACTGTAATAAGTTAAGACTCAATGAACGGTTGACATTAACGGAGGCAGGTTGTTCAGAAAAGGCGTTTTTTCATAAATCCGTTTAGTATTGGCTTTTGTTTATAGATAACTAATGAAGCCCCGGTTAGTGGGAATAGTCAGTTGGGCAAAACTTGGACGTCCCTGTAGAAAATATTCCCCACTTTGCTGGACTTCAGTGTTAACTGATCAAGAAGACAACCCGCTTATTCTCAATTATTTACGTCGATTATAAAAAAGTGGTATGGATTTTTCTACAGGAAACTCGTATCAAGTCACTCACTTAAGTAAGCGCACATGAAATCGTTACCAGGAATTATAGTAGGTTTGGCGGTCGGCGCGGCCGTTGGTCTTTTACTCGCTCCTCAAAGCGGCAAAAAAACCCGTAAACGTATCACGTCTGAATCTGACTCGTTTTTTAAAGACCTTCAGGACCAACTACAGGCAGGTCTGGAAAATATTAAAAGCCAATATAACAACTACGTTGACACAGCTTCATCCAAAACTGAGGATGCCGTTAAGCAGGTGAAACGTAAGGCTAATTATTAATTCACTCAAACTACCTAAAACACTATAGGACATGAGAAGTACACGGGATTTTTTGACAGGTATTATTACAGGCGTTGTTATTGGAATTTTGACGGCCCCCCGCAGCGGTAAAGAAACACGCGATAAATTGACCGAAGAGGTTGATAAGCGTTCAGGTGATCTGAAAGACCAGTGGGAAAAAGGCGTTAGCAAAGCAAAGGATGGATTTGAGCAGGCTAAAACGCAGGTAAGCCAGTATGCTGATAAAGCTAAAGATCAGTTCGATCAGCTGAAAGGCCAGGCACAGGATGCCCTCGATAAGAATAAGGATAAAGCTAAGTCTCAGTACAACGACCAGGTTGATCAAGTTGCTAACAAAGCAGAATCTGGTGTTGATGATGCCAGAGACTCATTCCAGGTTAATTAAGTAAGCGTATCCAATTTACTCAACGTTACGAAAGAAAACCCCGTCTATTACTGATGGGGTTTTCGCGTTTGAGTCAACATCAGTATTGCTGAAGGATGTAATGACGCCACCCCGCGATTATTTCGAAGAAGTCTACGACGTAGTCCGTCTGGTACCTAAAGGCCGGGTAACGACTTATGGAGCCATTGCCCGCTATTTAAGCCTGCGAGCCGGTGCCCGAATGGTTGGCTGGGCCATGAACGCATCTCATGGCAAAGACGTACCGGCGCATCGTGTCATTAATAGTGTGGGTGTGTTGTCGGGAAAACATTTTTTTGGAAGTCCCTCTGTTATGCAGCAGTTACTGGAAGACGAAGGTGTTGAGGTCGTGGACGATCGTGTAGTTAATTTTAAAACACTGCTTTGGGACCCGTCGGATGAATTGGCTTTATAAATATGAAAGAGAGCACAATCAATGCGCTTAACACGACGATCAGCGCAGCAACTCCCTTTGATAATCGGTTAGTTAGATAATTTCTTACATACAATCGGGCAGGCGTAATGAATAGTGGGTAGCATTTTACTATGGCCTCACCGCAATACCCTCGTAATCTCATTAAGCTTTTCCATCTTCTGCACAAAATCGCCTTTAAGTTGTTGGCGAATGGCCGTGAGGTTGTCTAATGTATCCTGCAGGCTGTCGGGCAGAATGTCCTCCAGCACTTCCCGAAAACGCTTGGCAAATGTCGGTGACTTACCGTTGGTAGAAATAGCGATTTTCAAATCCCCTTTTCTAACGACTGAGCTCAGGTAAAAATCGCACAGGTCTGGCGTATCGGCTACATTGACCAGAATTCTGCGGGCTTTGCAGTCAGCCTGCACCTGTCGGTTAACAGCTTTATCGTTAGTACCAACAATGACCAGATCACAAGTTTCCAGGTGCTCTGGCCTATAGATTTCCCTACGTAAGTTCACCGAAGGATGAGTCTGACACATGTCTGGAATTTCGCTACGTATATCGGGAGCCACGAGGGTGACGCGGGCAGCCGGCGAATTTATGAGTACGGCAGTCAGTTTTTCCAGACCTACATATCCCCCGCCGACGATCAGGATGTGCAGTTGCTCGGCCTTAATAAAAATGGGGAATAGGGTGTTCATGAATAACGTGTTGAAAGTCCTA
>JAQBNX010000611.1 GCA_028288385.1 Spirosoma sp. | reverse complement strand
CTGATTTAGGCTTTTTCGTGTATTTTTCTTTGTTCTCCTGCCGCGCCTGCATCTGCTCCTCTACATAGGTCCTGAACTTTGCCTGTGTGCTGACATCGGCGTTTTCATCAAATTTTATGCCGTACCTCGCTGTCATCATTTCTTTCATTTCTTCCGACACCTGCCATTCGGCCTCGGCATCTATCGCATCAAAACCACCAGCCTCGTGCTTATCGAAGATTGGCTTCAACTCATTCATACCATGTTGACTGATGAGGTCATTCGCCAGGCTGACAATCAAATGGGACAATTTTTTTTGCTCAGTTCGGGTGGTTGCGGGTCGGTCATGCGCCCGGTCCAACACCTGCACGAGATTGACGCGGTGTTTGTTATAATCGCTCAGTAACGGAACGTATTCCAATTGAATCCGTTGCCGAATGCGGGTAGCAGCTGCCCGAAAGTCATGCAATTCTATTTCCAGTTCACTAATCTTTTTGGTAAGTCGGTTAAATTCTTTCTGCGCCTTAGAAAGGATCGACGTTTTGTCTAATCCGGCAGTTTGAATCTGAATAACCTGTGCTTCTGTCATGGATACACGATGTGCTGGTGCTGCCTAATAAAAGTAACCGGTTTATTTTAGGCAGTGAGCCCCGTGCTCATGAGGTATTTAAACCGTATCTTCCTCTTTTAGATAAAGTGCCTCTCCAAGGTGGGGCATTTGTATAGCATAACCAGTTTTTTGCTTGAAACGTATCGTCTTACTACTCCTGTTTCCTACGCTGATATTTGCCCAGCGACCTACGTTCACGCTCAACCACGACCAGATCGAGACCTATAGCTACGCCGAAATAACCGTCCATCTACCATCATCCGGTTCAGTGAAACCCTGCCTGGACGTCCGGCTGACAGGCACATTTACCAGCCAGTTGAACGAATCCACTACTACTGAAGGTTTTTGCGATGCACCTGACGGCAGTATCTTTCGCATCCGATTCATGCCTACCAAACCTGGAACGTATCGCTTTACTGTCAAAAGCTATGCTATTCGTCGGCGTCAATTGAAGAACGTCCTTACCACCGGTCTGGCACAAACGGGGAGCTATACGGGAACAATCATGGCCACGAGTGGTAAGCGAGTACAGCCGGTAACACCTGCCAGCACGACCAATGCTCAGGCTGTTCTGCCTTGATAACCTTATTAAAGAGTTTTACTTAACCCACGTTGGTTCATCCTGCTCAATGGCGTGACGGACTTTGGCAACAATCTCGTCGATGCTATCCTCGGGGTCGACTGGAAGCGGTTCTTTAAAACGAACAGTCAGCAGCGTATTCCGCTTTTTAAAACGCAAGCCTTTTTTGTCGAAGGCTCTTCGAAAGCCATTAATTACCACCGGGATCACAATTGGATCGTTATTCTTGATTAAGTACCCCGTGCCTTTCCTGACGGGTGCATAGGGGCTGGTGGTGCCCTGCGGAAAACTGACTACCCAGCCGTGGGCCAGGGCCTGCGCAATTTTATCATTAGCTGATGTATCCACCTCCCGCTTCACCTCCCGCCCCTCGGCCCGCCATGAGCGCTCGATGGTGAGCGCTCCACCCATCGCAAAAATACGGGGTAAAATGCCTTTACTCATCGTTTCGGAAGCGGCAACGTAGTATTGCCTCGCCCGGGGTCCGAGCAGATACACTGGTGGCAACATGGTGTTCTGAAAACCCCACTTAACAGCGCAGAATATCTGGAAAAACGCGATAACATCGGCAAAGTAGGTCTGGTGATTAGACAGAAAGAGAACGTTGTTAATGGGTAGATTCTCCAGATTTTCGGTCCCCTCAATTTGGATTCGATTCACAACCGTGTACCGGGCATAGGTGAGCCATCCGATTATACTTATCATAATACGCCTAACCAGCAACGAATTGCCAAACGGATCACGCTCCAGCAACCCCAGCACATCCAGGGGCATCAGAAACTTGGGCAGGTAGCTGTATTTAGTTGGCTTAACGTATTTCATATTGGGGTCAAACCGGGCCTAACTGGTAAAGTAGCCAGGACACAACAATGTTTTGGAGAAAAAACAACCACCCGCATCACAAAAACAGATTTAGGAGCAATCTACAAACTGGTCTTCCCAAAAAGATCTGGCGTGGGCAAAGCGGTCATTCCTAAACCAGGCTACCTGATTAAACAGCCTGGAAACAGACAAACCTTCTGATTTCTTCTAACGACTACAACTCATAGATGCCTAACCAGGACTGATAACGATTTTTAGAAATCTTTTTACTACCTGATTAATCCTTCAACTACGTGTTCGGTCAAACCATCAGTTCACCTAAAACAAGACAGCCTATCGCTAACGCTTTACACAACCAAGTTCATGTTTACCTGTTCAATCCTTTTTCAATTATTATCATGAAACGAATTGTGCTTGCTGGTGTCGTTGCGGTGGGTTTGCTGTTCTCTCAACTGTCATTCGCCCAGGTTCAAATGGGTATCCGGGGTGGTGGCAACTGGGGGTTTGTTTCCAAGCCATCCCTTCTGGGCAACCTCACTCCCACGCTATATCCGTCGTTAGGGCCTACGGGTGCGGTTTTCCTGGATATTCCCCTGAGCGACCGCTTTTCAT
>JAQBNX010000854.1 GCA_028288385.1 Spirosoma sp. | reverse complement strand
GGAGCTGGTCCCCCGCACTTTTGCCTCTTCCAGCAGCACTCGTCGGACTCGGTACGCTTGCCATGGCAATTTTCTTCCTTCTAACACTGGGCTCATGGCTTGGGACCCTCGCAATATGGCTCGTCCTGGCTGGCGCTGTTTCTTGGATCGTGAATGTCGCCATAACGCGGCGAGCCAAGCTCCAAGCGGATTGGCGTGCCGCCAGGCGGCCACTGGTGACTTGGTTAGGTGTCTCGCTTATCGGCACCGCGCTAGTCGTCTCGGCCGACAGCGGCGGCGGTAGCTGGGCCATAAACGGCCTTTTTACGCCGCTGAGGTGGTCTTCGGACAATCAGCTTTCGATGCTTTTCACCGAGACCTTATTGTCTACGCAACCGAGAGATCAAATGCTCTTCGCGGTGCCATGGCTGGTGACCGACAGAGGCCCACTCCTGGCCGCCTTGCTAGCATTCCCAAGGGTTATCATGGGCCAATTAGGCCGTCACTGGGGTAGTTCTTTTAACGCCCATATCTATTTATCTGCGGCGATCGTTGTTCAGTCCAGCTGGATTCTTCTTGTACATTTTTTGGCATCGTATATTAACATCAGGCGTGAGAATTACTTGACGCTAAGCCTGATGGGATCCCCGTTTCTTATATTTAATACTCTTTACGCTTGGCCTAAGCTGCTCGGTGGCATCTACGCTGTAATCTGCGCTGCCTTGCTTTTCGCCCCGGGCGCTCGGTCTGTGGTGCGTTGTCGCGGCGTTGTTCCGGCGATAGCTGCCTCAGCAGCCTTCGCTTACCTGTCGCACGCCAGCAATGTCTTTGCTCTTGTGCCTATCGCAATATTTGCGATCCCTACTATTTGGCTGGCAGGCCTGTCGTCTATCCTGGCGGGTACGGGTGTCGCTGTGCTGGTTGTGGCGCCATGGTTGTGGTGGCTGGTTTCTATTCAACCAGGAGCAACGGCGTTGATGCGCTACGCGCTCGCAAACGACTTTGGAATGAACCGGAGGAATTCCCCTATCTGGCCCGATATCCTAGCCTACTACCGCTCCTTGGGATGGGCCGGCTGGATAACTAGCAAGATCGAGGCGCTAAAGATCGTGGGAGGTTTTCCGCGCGCATGGATGGCGATGCCTGAAACTGCTGCTCAGGCCCCACGACGACCGCCATTTGGCGATTGGCGCCTCGCGGACTTCTTCTCGCTCACGCGCGCTTTGAACGCCGGGATGTTGGTCATCCCCCTAATGTTGCTCGCGAGGTTCCGCCGCGTCCAATTGGCACCCTCCGGTCTATCCAAAGTCTTTATCCTACTCGGTGCGACTAGCATCCTGTTTACGTTGCTGATTACAGTTCCCCCTGCCATATTGCACGTATTGCCATACGGTGGTGTCCTGTTGCTTCTCCTCGGCTTGCTGCTATTTGCTGATAGCCTACCGGTAGATCTTGCGAGACTTGTTCCGATGTTTTCAATTATTTATGCCATAGTTGTCTGGCTGGGACCTGCACTGATCTGGGCAGATCGCGTGGTCTGGTCTGGCGTCGTGGGAATAATTGTGGGCGTGGCGATCACTGCGGGAGCGATGTATGATGACGGAGCCGCAACTGCTCTTGATGGTCAGTAAGAGCACCGGACGTTAGTTTAGCGCAGCATGCTGACGACACCACCTCGTTCTAAGCGCAGGTACCTCGCTTTCGCGCCCGAAATTTCATTTACTCGGCCGCTGACCCTCCTGGCATGGGTGATGCTCGCCTCCGTCTTCGGCCATTCGCTGTATGTCTTTTTGGGCTGGTTGAACGATCCGCTGCTTGATCAACATTCATTCCGTCAGACCCAAACCGCGCTCTCTGTGTACTGGATCAGCCAAGGTGGTCCGATCCTAGCCTACGAAACTCCAGTGCTCGGCTCGCCCTGGTCGATCCCCTTTGAAGCGCCTGTCTACCATCTTCCTGTAGCGATCCTGGTTGTGCTCGGGGTGCCCCTGGACGCCGCGGGGCGCATGGTGAGCTTCATTTTCTTGCTCGGCGCGAGCTGGCCCCTACGGATGTTGTGGCGAGACCTTGCCTTTCCGCCCGTCGCCTATCCCATGGCCTGTGCGCTGCTCCTGGCTTCGCCCCTCTACCTGTTCTGGGGGCGCAGCTTCCTAATCGAATCCTGCGCTTGGTTTCTTGCGCTGTTGTGGCTTGCGATGTTCGCGCGGTTTCTCACTTCTAAGTATTGGGCTTATGCCGTCGCGGCGATGCTGATAGGCAGTTTGGCCAGTCTTGCTAAGGTCACGACTTTCCCCGCGTTCGCGCTGGTTGGCGGAATCATCGCGCTCCCCTACGTATTCCGCCGATTGCGCCAAGGGCGCTCGTTAAAGGCTCTTGGTCTTCCGCTCTGTGGGGCTGCGGCACTCGTCCTGCCGTTTTCCGTAGGCCTCATTTGGGTGCTCTTCAGCGATTCCCTAAGAGGCGAGAACCCCTTTGGCGCGCTCCTTTCTGCAGCTGCGCTAAGCGGGTGGAATTATGGTGATCTAGCGCAGCGCATCAGCACGAATCTATGGGAGGATGTCGTGGCGAAGCGAATGCTGCGGGACATATTTGGCGATCTCGGTATTTTCGCTCTTATCCCCCTGCTCGGGGCGGTACTCATTTGGCGAAGTTTTTTGACCGTCATCGTTTGCATCGGAGCATTCCTAACGCCTATCCTAATCTTCACGAACCTTCACCTGGTCCACAACTACTATCAGTTCGCCAACGGTGCCTTCCTCCTCGTGGCTTTGGCCATCGCGCTTGGAACGCTACCGCGGATCCGCTTCGGCAACGTCCTGGCTGGCCTCATTCTCGTAGTTGTGGTCGGCTCACAGTTAGCCAGATTTGAGCGGCGGAATATGGTCTGGATGGTCACGGGTGCGGCAGGCAATCCGGCGCAGCAGATCGGCATTCTGGCGCGCGGGATGCTGCCGGATGACGGCTCTCTGTTCGTTCTCGGGGAGGATTGGTCTTCGACCGTGGCTTATTACGCTAGGCGGAGAGCCCTAGCCCTGCCATATTCTGCGCCGCAGACACTGATGGAGGATGTGCTGCGGGATCCACAGTCCTATCTCGCCGGTACGCGCTTTGCGGGAGTGATAGACTGCATTCGGGCCGGATCTGACTATGGCTCGGTTATGCAACCTCAGGTCGACGCTTTCCTCGCTGGCCGCCTCCTTCTTGCAAAGTCCGGACATTGCCGCCTCCTGTCTGCAGAAAAGGATGTCGAACACCACTGAAGCAGCTCTAGCGTGCATTCACACTGGGTATGAGGCGGCGAGCAGCGCACCACCTAGTCGACGCAGGTTTGAGCCCGACCGCAAGGTTGCGGCGGGCTTGACACAGCTCGTTCGTCAGCCGAAGACGCCATGCAGATGCAACGCTTCCCCGCCCGACTCATCTGGTTTTTCCTGTCCTGCCTATCGCATCGCGAACTGATCATGCGGCTAGCCGGTCGGGA
>JAQBNX010000592.1 GCA_028288385.1 Spirosoma sp. | reverse complement strand
TCCAATACAGGGGGTTGGGAAAGGGCCGGTCAGTAGACAGGTTTGTCTGGTCATCAACAAGGTCTAAAACCAACAGTACGACTATGATTTCGAAGGATCAAAATCAGGTTTCGTTAATCGAAGAAACCGTAAGTGCATTCGACAGCGACATTCATACGATTGAACCACAGGATGGTATGGGTCTGATTGACAAATGGCTCGACCGTCTCGACGAAGTAGGTGACGACGCTACCGATGAGATTGCCGATACGCTCGAAGAACTACGCTCCGAACTTGACCCAAAGCAAAACGGAGGCCAGCCCAACCAATCGCTTATTGCCGAAATTTTAGAGGACATCATTCAACAGACCCAGGCGGTGATGAAATCGGCCGAAGCCAGTGCTGAGCAAACCGAATTGTCGCAGTTGATTGCAACACTCGAAAACCTGCACCGCCAGATCGCAGCTAGGGCCGAGAATGAAGACGTATAAATTAAAACGTCTGGCCTGACCGCCAGACACAGAGTAGCAAGTATTAAAACTCAACAATTATGGCACATGATCAACACGCGGCCAACCTGGTCGACACCACTGTAAATGCCTTCAATGGCGATACCACGAGTATATCAGCCATGGATGGCATCTCGCTCATCGACACCTGGAGTAGTGCACTGCAAGATGGCGGGCAGGACACCGAGTCGGTAACCAACAGCCTCAAAGAATTGAGAAGCGAACTGCAAAGCGGCAACCCCGATGGGGCACGAATTCAGCAGATCCTGGAGGATATGGTCGACCAGATTAAGCAAATCGCTAAGTCAGCCGATGCCGACGTTAAACCCAATCTGAATTCACTGGCCGAAGCGCTGAAGGGGTTTAGTAAGCAATTAGGCGGTTCGTCTAAAATGGCTTCGATGAACAAGAAACCGTCAGATACAACCATGCCCGGTGAGTCGGGTGGGCGGGCGCCCATGACCAGCACCGTAGGGGGCGATTCGACCAACAGCGGTGCTGGCCTGGGCGGTGGCGACGACTACAGCTCCAATTCGGGCCATGGGTCGTCGGGTGGACGGTCGCAGTATTAACGTAACGTATCGGTCGTTGAATCGATTGAGGTAACGAGTTGATGACGCATTCTCTGCGTACACGCCGATTCGTTACCTCAATCTATAAAGTGCCCACCCCATCAATACCCCAGTTTCAGCTAAACAAACCTCGAACGGGTGCGTTCTATTGACTTAGACGTTTCAATTCAAATAGGCTCAACAACAATGGCAAATCAACATTCATCCTCGGCCGGTTCGTCGGCTACTACCTTGATCGATGACACAATCCGGGCTTTTGACCAGGGACAGGCCGCTTCCCCACAGGAAGGTATGTCACTTATAACAGACTGGTTTTCGTCGGTTAAGAATAATCATATTGCCAGCGACATCATGGAGCCGCTGACCCAATTACGTAACGAACTCCAGGGTGGAGCGCCCGACGCCACCCGACTCCAGAAACTCTTGATTCAGCTAGCCGACATGACGGAGCAGTTAGCTGCAAAAGGAGATGGTGACGTACCATCCAGACTCACTACGCTGGCGACAGCCTTACGAAACTTTGCCGGTCAGTTTTCCACGGTTGTTTAACTAAATTCTCACGGACCTTGAATCAGACAGCGTTCAATGAAATGAATAGCTTAGTTCCTGATCCATCGCTATAATTTATCTAAAAATATGCCCTCACACGCATTAGATCAGCGTTTATTCGAGCAGGTGTTCACCAAAATAGGGGCTGAGGATGCCGAAATACCTACCCCTGTTGATGGGGTGCAGCTCATTAATGGATGGCTGCAGGTTATTCAGGGAGCTCAGACTCAGAGCACTGCTACACTTGAAGCCCAACTCATTGAGTTGCGGGGACAACTTCAGTTTGCCAAACCCGACCCCGACCGGATTCGTAATTTACTGGCAAGTTTAGCCGATAACACAACCCAGATTGCTCAGGGCGCTCATATCCAGTCGCAAACGGCTGGCAAGCTTGATAAACTGGCCACAGCCCTGCGTAATTTAGGCAGTAAGTTTTAACCCGTAAATACGTCTAAACAATGGGAACGAACATTCTGGAAGAGCGAATGCTTGAAGATACGCTCACTACGTTCCAAAAGGGTGGCGAGGTGTCGGCTGCGCAAGGCGTCATGCTCATCGATGGCTGGTTGCAGGCGTTGCAGGGCGATCCAAATCTGGATCAACTGGAGAGTCAGCTAACCGAATTACGGGCTGAACTGCAATCGGGTCAGCCCAACAGCGGGCACATCGGGCAACTGCTGGAGAACCTAGCCCACCAAGCCCAGCAGGCGGCAGAAGAACCTACCGCTGAAGGCACCTGGACGGGCGGACTGGAAAGCCTGGCGAAGATTTTGCGGGGTTTAAGGAGTAAACTATAATCAGGTATTGGGTACTGGTTTTTGGACAGCCTAATCTTTTTAAAATAGCAGTCTAAAAACCAGTACCCACCCCATTTTATTTACCATAGTATGGAAGAAGCAACACTGGAACAGCGAATGCTGACCGATACACTGGGTGCCTTTGGCGATGGCAGTTCCCTTGTGATTTCGCCCGAACGGGGCATTTTATTAATTGAAGGCTGGCTAAATGCCTTACGGGGCGACGTAGGAGCCGAACGGATCAGAACCGAACTGGAGACCCTACGTGATGATCTGGCATCGGGAGAACCCGATGGCAATATGATTCGTCATCTTCTGCTCAGCATGGCCAGCCACACGGCCGTACTCGCCGGTGAACCCTCGGTCAACGATGGACAGGCGGATCAACTGCGGCAATTAGCAAACGTACTCCGTAATTTTAGCAGCCAATTCTAAGATGATCACACACGAACAATCTACCGAATTGCTTGATGCCACGATGTCCGTTCTTGAAGAAATCGGAGACAACTCGACACCCCAAAGCGGCACCGGCATCATTGACCAGTGGCTGGTACAACTCCGTCCGGTCGATAACGCTACCGAGATTACCGATTTACTGGAACAAGTGAAAACACAGCTCAAAAGTGACCAAATCAAAGCCGATGAATTAAGTGGCCTGCTGTCAACGCTGTCAACAAAGACCACCGAATTTAGTACCCTGATGGGTTCAGAGGGTGATATTGCACCCCGGCTCGAAGCGCTGGCCTCGTCTCTGCGTTCGCTGGCCGGGCAACTGAACCACGCCTAGTTGGGTTTTTTAGAATTTAGCTTCTTTAGTAGCCGGAAACAAAGGCCCAAAACGATACGGTGACCACTACGTTGCTAGGCCAATGCGCGCTGAAACAGGCTCAGACGGTCGCGCAGGACGTAGCTGCTGATGTTTGGATTCCAGCCACCCCGAACGCCAGTACCAAATGTGCGCAACTCGGGTGACAGCGTTGTGTATTTATCCAGCGCTTTGTACCAGGCTGCCCGATCCCGATAGGGAGCCAGCAGTGTCTGTGCCTGGCTCAGAGCGCGGTGCTGCCGGGGCGACCAGATAGGCCGCTGCCGATAGGCTGCTCCCTGTTTGTTGAGCAGATCGGGCAGGGCGTGTGGTGGCGCCGTTGGTAGTAATTCGGCGAGTAGGTACAATCCCAGTTCAACGTTGAGCAGTCGGTTAGCGACCAGGCCGGGCAAGGCGTGCTTGTGGCGCAGGCGCGTGGCCAGCGGCTCCTGCCAGCGTAGTAAGCTGGACAGGGCCGGGCGAGTTTCCAAATGGGTGGATGATAAGACCATGTTCATTAGCGTTGTTGTTTTATGTTCTGAACAAAGTTCACTCCAGGAGAACGTAAAGGTTTTACGTTGTTCTTTTCAGGTGAATTTTTTTCTGATTATAGGTCCGATTGTATTCGGCCTTTATTTGCAATAGATCTACGCCAGCATTTTACGGAGGACCGCCAGGCGGTTGCGCGAGAATCCAACCGTTTTTTGACCAAAACGACTGCGGTCCCGACTCACGTCATAGGCACTATGCAAAGTGGTTTCGGTTGCGTAGCGTTCAATGAGTGAATTCCAGGTGGCGGGTTGCAGGCAGTGTCCCAGGAGCAATTGGCCTCGTTTCAGGTATTTCTGCTGCTTGGATGTCCAGGCTGGCCGATCGGGCAACGATAGACTCTTGTTCCCGATTAATGTCGGTAGGGCATCAGGTGGTGCCGTGGGTAATAACTGCGAGAGCAAATACAATCCCAGTTCAACGTCCAGGAGTTGACCCACCGATAAAGCAGTGTTTCTAGGGGTTTGAGTACGAACCGGAACGTAAAGGGCTGGTACTGACGATTGGGCGAAAAAGGAAGCGTTCATGAGTTTGGGTTGTTTAAAAAATTGACAGAACAAAGTTCTACCGGCCAAAACGTAATCTTTTTACGTTCTTCTTTTTTTGGTAAAAAATAATCGTGTTTTTTGCCTGGCCGTAAAACAAGGGCGCATGGGAATCACAACCGGCGGACCGGCCTTTATCCAATATGCCTATAACCCGCTCTGCTTTTCAGCGCTACCGCCTGATCGATGAAATCATCAGCCGGTATCCTCGTCAGTTCTCCAAACAGAAACTCTTTGAACTCTGCCAGGACAAGTGTGGCATTCGCTCCATGTCATCGCTGGAAAAAGATATCCAGCGCCTGCGCGAAGACCACGATGCCCCCATTGCCTATTGCAAACGACATAACGGCTACTACTACACCAATCCCCAGTTTCGCCTGTTGCGACTGATGCTCTCGCCCGACGATATGGAAGCGCTCGACTACGCCCGTGAGGTGCTGGCGGCCACGCAGGGAGCATCTGTTGCCGATGAACTGACCAACGCGCTGCAAAAGGTGCGTCAAAGCCTGGACATTATTCGGGAAGTTAAAACGGATGCACTGACCCGTCGGATTGTGTATGTGGAGGAGCGGGTTCTGGGCGGCAACCGACACTACGTACCCATGCTGATTCGGGCAATTAATCAAAACCGGCAAATTCAGTTTCGATACACCAAACACGAAACAGCCGATGGGTCCATCACTATAGAAATGCCTAAACTACGTAGTCTCCATCCCATTCTGCTGCGCGAAGTGGCCGACAGTTGGTATGTAATTGGCTATGATGAAGCCACGGGTAAGGAACGTACATTTGCCTTTGACCGCATGAGCGACCTGACCCTGACAGACAATTCCTGCGCCGTGCCACCCGCCGTCTTGACGAATGTGAGCGAATTGTTCGAGCATATTTACGGTATCACCGACAGCAGCGGGCCGGTCGAAGAGGTTGTGCTATCGTTTTCACCCCTGTTTGGCCGCTACGTAAAAGCGAAGCCTATTCACCAGACGCAGGAGGTTGTCAGCGATACGGAAACAGAATGCATTGTACGGCTGCGGCTGGCGCCCAACCGCGACCTGCTGATGCACCTGCGCTCGTACGGCGACCACCTAAAAGTGCTCGAACCGGCTAGTCTGGTGGCGGAAATGAAAGCGTCGCTAACAGCTGCGCTGGAACGTTATTAAACCAATACCATTGTGGTGGCTGGCCAAAATAACGAGCAGACAGGCGGGTAATTCAGGTATTGTATGTGTAAGCGAACGGTGTTTGTTACTCAGCTAATAAAGACAGATTGAGGTCATCCAACGTAAGGAGCTCAAAGAAAGGCCATAGTGCAACTGTAGTTAAATACACAATTCGTAATGAAACGGTCCCCTCTGCCTGACTAGGATGTGCCGTCCATTCCAGGTGAGGTAACATTGCCACAACGTAACGACCTGGCTGGTTATCGAATTCATCAAACGTCAATTCATGCTCCGTGTTATAGTTGTATGTATCTCCGTATATCAATTCAGCCTCGACCCACAGATCAGGACCCAGTTGCGTGGCTCTTCGGCGATTTACATCGGTATACAGCATAAAGCGTAACAAGCCCTGCCCCGGTTTGATTATGGATTCCCTGCTCATGTTTTATATTTGCTATATAGTGTTAAACTAAAACATAAAGCTACATAAAAACTTGAATCACAAGGCATCCGTGGGTATAAATCTGAGCAGTTTATCACCGATAATTAATGATAGGCCGTGGTATCAATAAATAGGGTAAACATTAGTTCCTAAATTCTTTGATTTGGAAAAAAAGCCTTCCTATTCAGTTTAATCGGTTGATTCCAGGGGGTCACTCCGCATGGAGCAATCATTATTGTTAAGCCGCATTTAATTTACGGAATGAAAAAATACTATTCCCTCATCCGGACGCTGCATTTGTACTTCGGTTTGTTCA
>JAQBNX010000571.1 GCA_028288385.1 Spirosoma sp. | reverse complement strand
AATTGCCAACCACAAACCGATCACTCGCGGAACGGATTGCGGCTATCTGCGGCACCGTCCGCACGCCCGAGAGCCGCCAGTTACTGAACGAATTAGCCAGTTATCCTGATCTATCGGTGCGGGGTGCTGCGCTGCGGGCGCTGCGCCGGTTTCCGAACGGAACCAGCGATGATGCCCTGTTCCGGCTCCTGCTGAACGATGAAATCACTCTGGCAAACCGACTGTTGCACGGTAGCCTGACGGACCCTGACCTGGCCAGTACCCTCGACTATGAACTGACGGTATTACTGCAGCGACTATTCGATGTTCTCGCGCAGTTGTATGACCCCGAGACCATTGCCGGAGCCAGGCTGGGCGTAGGCCACCCAGCGCGCGAGCGCCGGGCCAATGCGCTCGAACTGCTCGACAACCTGATTCCAAGGGCTGCCTACCAAACCATGCAGGTGCTGGTCGACGACCTGCCCCTGATGGAAAAAGTCAGAATGCTCGATGCAGAACTCGGCCTATCTGACGAACTCGAATCCATCCAAGCATTTATCCTTCGTGTGGGAGAAACCGTTTTTTCAGCCTGGACGGTCGGCCTCGTACTTCGTAGTTTACCAGTTGCCGACGCGCTGCTCGCCAGCAAGTCGTTGTCGACTCAATCCCGCGCCTTCTCTCCCCTGCTCATGAATCACTCCGCCAACCATCAGGATCAAATTTCCGATTATGACCGCGTATTGCTGCTGGCCCAAACCAGTTTATTTGCGCAAACGCCCGAAAATGTATTAGCCAGCATTACGCCGATCATGAAGGAAGAGAAACATGAAGCCGGCGCGACAATTTTCAACAAAGGCGATCTTGGCACCGCCCTGTTTGTTATTTATGAGGGGGAGGTAAGCATTCGCGATGGCAAGGCCGAACTGGCCCGGTTTAACCGGGGTGACTTCTTCGGTGAACTGGCCCTGCTGGATACCGAATCCCGATCGGCTACGGCCGAGGCTATTACGGATGTGCGGCTGCTGCGGCTGGATCAGGATGATTTTTTCGACCTGATGGAAGAGCGGAGCGAGGTGCTGCGGAGTATTGTCCGGAGTTTATCGGGACGTATCCGGCGGCAAAACCAGTTACTGGCGGGACAGGCCAGCCCACAACCGGCAGGCTGATTGGAAGAATAAGTGCCGGAAACGTGTTGCCTATGATCTTGCCATTCGCAGAAACTCTCGCCCGATACCACCACACACTATGGAAAGCTTAGATCCAACCAAATATTTAGGCGATTTTTGGGCCATTGTTGTTAGCTACTACGTCATTCGCTGGGTCCGGCGTTTCCTGGAAACACCCACCCGCATTCCGGATTGGGACCAATGGCTAAAATACGTCTGGCTGGCAGGCATCCCTCTGGTCCTGGCCGATCAATTTTTGGGTAGAACGATGACCTGGTTCTGGGCCTTCATCTGCCTGGCCATTGTCTACACCGTGTGGCTAATCAAGGATTATCGTCCGGCCCGAACCTTACTATCAGCCATTGCTCCCCTGGCAGCCGTCTATGTGCTGACCAACGCCGTCCGAACGGTTGGGTTTTATGCCGCCAATAAGGATTACTTTGAAGCCGCAAAAGGCTTCGCGTTCATCTGGTTACTTACGTTTGTTATCAGTGCCCGCAACCAGAAAAAAGCAATTAGTAAGCAGGAAGAAGAACGGAGCCTTGTAGAAGCCCGCAAAGCTGAGCTGGAAGCGCTGGTAGCTGAGCGCACCGCCGAAATCAGGAGCCAGAAAGAAGTGCTGCAAGAAGCACTCGATGAGTTAAAAACGACCCAGACTCAGCTAATCCAGTCGGAGAAGATGGCCTCACTGGGTGAACTAACGGCGGGCATTGCCCACGAAATTCAAAACCCGCTTAACTTCGTTAATAACTTCTCCGAAGTAAGCGTCGAGTTAATTGATGAACTGAGCCAGGAACAACAAAAACCGGTTCGGGACCCCGAACTGGAAGCCGAGCTGCTGACAGACCTCAGGCAGAACCTTCAAAAAATTACCCACCACGGCCACCGGGCTGCCTCCATTGTTCGGGGTATGCTCCAGCACAGCCGGACCAGCACGGGTCAGCGTGAACCCGTTGACCTCAATGACCTCTGTGACGAATACCTGCGGCTGGCTTACCACGGACTGCGGGCCAAAGACAAGTCCTTTAATGCCAGCTTTTCCACCGATCTGGACACCAACCTGGGGTTGATAACCGCAGTACCTCAGGACATTGGGCGGGTATTGCTCAACCTCATCACCAACGCCTTTTATGCTGTGCAGCAACGACAAAAAGCAGCGGCTGTTCCAACAGATAAGTTAGCCGGAACAAACTCGCCCCCGCGCGCAGACACACGAGTCGGCGAAGGGATCTATCAACCCAACGTCTCTGTAAAAACACGCTGCGTGGATGGACAGGCCCAGGTCACTATCACTGACAATGGCACAGGCATTCCTGAGGAATTAAAGGCCAGGATTTTTCAACCCTTTTTCACCACCAAACCCACGGGTGAGGGCACAGGCCTGGGTCTGTCGCTGGCCTATGACATCGTCACCAAAGGCCATGGAGGAACCTTAACGGTAGAAAGTAAAGAAGGCCAGGGAACAACGTTTGTCATTACGTTACCTGCCTGATTAATGAAACTAAGTATATTTGACGAACCCTGCTGCCCACGACGGCGCATCTGCACCCCATGAAAATTTTAGTAGTTGACGACGAAACCGACGTAAAAGACCTCTTTGAGCAACGATTCAGGCGCGAGATTCGGAGTGGCGAATTCGAACTGGCCTTTGCCAATTCGGGAGAAGATGCGCTGACGTATCTGGATGGTCACCCCTCTGAAGTCGTCCTGATTCTGTCCGACATTAATATGCCCGGTATGAGCGGTTTTGAACTCCTTCGGCATATCCGCACCGACCACAATGCCCCTCCTCCGCCCATCGTCATGATGATTACGGCCTATGGTGATCCTGATTCGCAGCAACAGGCCGTTGAACTGGGAGCCAACGATTTCCTGACCAAACCGCTCGACTTTGCCGTACTCAAACAAAAACTTCGCGACGTAGTATGAAGGCTAAAATATTGGTCGTCGACGACGAAACCGATCTGGAACTGCTCATCAAACAAAAGTTTCGACGACAGATTCGGGAGAAGCAATACGAGTTTGTGTTTGCTCACGATGGCGAAGAGGCCCTCCAGACGCTCGATCAGCACACCGACGTGGATATGGTGCTGACCGACATCAACATGCCCGGCATGGACGGCCTTACGCTCCTGGTCAAGCTCCACGAGTCCAATCCGATGCTTAAATCGGTTATTGTATCGGCCTATGGCGACATGGACAACATCCGTACCGCCATGAACCGGGGTGCCTTCGACTTCATAACCAAGCCGGTTAACTTCGAGGACCTCGAACTGACCATGCAGAAAACGATGGAGTACGTGGCTCAGCTTCGGCAAACGCTGCAGGCCATTAAGGAGAATGACATTTTGCGGATGTACGTCGATGAGTCTGTGCTGTCGTTCATGAGCCGTACGGAGTTTGAAACCTCCCTGTCGGCGAGTGAGACCGTCCAGGCAACGGTTATGTTTATCGACATCTGTGGTTTCACGGCCATAGCCGAACGGGAGTCGGCCGATACGGTTGTGACGTTAGTCAATCGGTATTTCGACGTAATGGTCAAGGAAATCATTGCTCAGACTGGTCACGTTGACAAGTTCATGGGCGATGCCGTTATGGCCGTTTTCCGGGGAGACTATCACCTCGACCGGGCGATTGAAGCAGCCCTGGGCGTACGGGCGCAGATTGACAAGCTTGAAGAAACCCTGCCTAATCTGCTCAACTACCACCCACAAGTGGCGATTGGCATCAACACCGGGGAAATGGTTTCGGGAAATATCGGCTCCCGGACACTCCGGCGGTTAGATTATACCGTCATCGGCGACGCCGTTAACATGGCGCAACGGCTCCAGGGTGTGGCTCGTGCCAGTCAGATTGTTATTACCGAAACGGCCCAGCAGCACGTAGCGGAGTCATTCACCTGCGAACGAATTGGTGAGGTAACGCTCAAAAACAAAGCCGCCCCGGTTGTAATTTATAACGTAGTGGGATAACTGATAGGTGTATTTATTTATAAACTGAACAGGCTAGCATACGTACAAAACTGCACATTGGTTAAGATAACGTTTGGTTGTACAACCGCAAATTCGTCATTTGAGAGGTAAATCAGTCTCACACACTCAGTCGTATTATTGAAAATGAAACATTGATTCGTGAGATAACAATCGCACCGGCGACCCGGTTGAGATCGAGTGTAGCTAGAAGTGACGCAAGCAGTAGAACTGTTAATACCGTCGCTTAATTCGGGCGTTTTGAGAAACAGCTAGACGGGAAAATATTTTATCATTTCATCGTTTTAATTTTTAAGAATTTTAAAACCTAAAAGTTCTTGTAACGGAGTGACATGATCTGATCTAGTTGAAGTATAATAGATTCAGATGTTATTTTTTTGCTACGATTTTTATAAAGAGTTTAACGTCGTCCGAAATTCCATTACCAGACTGATAAAAGTGCTTTTCTGATCCATAAGCTATATCCCAATCGGTTCGATCAATGAACAGCGTGCCATTCAACTCGACAGTTCCGTCCATTCCGTCCTTAAAATGCATCTCGGCTGGAAAAGTAACTGCCTTCGTGATACCTTCAATAGTCAGGTTCCCTGTAACTTTTATATTTCCTTCATTAACCCTTATACTTCCATCAGGTGGAACATTTGTATTTCCATCATTTCCTGTTTCAACCTTCGTAATGGCGAATGTAGAAACAGGATATTTTTTGACATTCAAAAAACCAGGTAATTTATTGTATGAACGTTGATCATCAAATTTTTGTGCAGCTGTAGTCATGTCGACTTCAATGGCACCGCCCATCAGATGACGGTTTTCGATCAACAATTCTCCTTTTAAAATATCAACGTCCCCTTTAATGGAACCATCACTAACTAACACAGAACCTTCCCATGCACCAAGTAGATAAGAACCTTTCCAGATGACAACACTTTGCTTGGTATCTATGCTATATTTTTTCTGACCCTCTTTATTATAAAAGTCCGTGATGGTCTTTCCATTATACCGATACACTCCGGTCGCATCACCAAACCAAATACTTCCATCGTTAGCTTCCGAAATCCCATAGAAAGCTTTTCCTGACATAATCTCGGTTACCGTGGGCTTATTACTATACAGGGACGTTGCATCATAACGGGAAACTGCCTGGACCGTCGAATTAGCAGGATTTACCGGACCAGTAGTCCAGATGTTTCCTTTTTTATCTTCAATTATAGCATAAGCACCTCTCTCCGATACCTTAGTAAAGGTACGGCCGTCATAGCGCCAGAGGCCACCGGGTCGACGGTCTCCTTTAAAGCCATTGAAACCGCTGAGCCAAATTGTGCCTTTTCTATCTTCCATTATGCCCCAAACGCCCAGAAAGGGTTCGCCTTTATGGATTATAGTGGTAAATTTTTTTCCGTCATACACAAAGGCGTCGCCCCTTGTGCCAACCCACAATTTCCCTGCTTTATCTTCAAGGATGGTATTAATCTCATTATTCCAATGCCCTTCTTTATAAAAAAGTGGGGCGTTCGGAGATGTAAATTTTCGAAAAGATTTCCCATCGTAACGGCTTATTCCACCTCCAGTGCCGAACCAAATAATACCGGCTTTATCTTCATAAACAGACATAACTTGATTATTGGCAAGACCCTCCGTGGTAGTGAAATGTTGAATGGATTTTCCGTTGTCATAATAAACGCCTGAATCAGTAGAAGTGTACCAAAGATTTCCTCGTCGATCTTCCAGAACATCCCAGAATATGTGCTGACCTATTTTACGGGTAAGATTAGTAAACGATTTTCCATCGTATCGAAATACATCACCAAATGATGAGTTGTTCGGGCCAGCAATCAAAATGGTGCCATTACTGCCTTTTTTTATATTACGAACCATTATTTTGGGCCCTATGTCTTTGATTTCAGACTTGATAGTACCTTTTGGTGCGTTTGGTTGATTTTGTTCGCAGGAAGTGAGAAAAACAGACAGTAATAGCACAGCATATACGCGGGAGTTGTTCATCCTTTTTGTTTTTTGATACCAACGAATTTCAACAAACATACCAGTCTTTGTGCTGAGATGTGTTGGCAGAATAGTAAAAGAATGTTAACGAAACGTAAAAGTTACTTTTACCGAGTGCTGTGGATTTTAGCTCCTAAGAAGTTGGATATACTATACAAAAATGTTGCGTATACAACTGTCTTATAAAAACGCTCATTTTAGGAGAATGAATAGAGTATTCTATGGATAGTTGTTTAATATAGAACTCTATTTTTTTCTCCCTTTCCAACCTACAATTTGACCTGTTTCTATTGCTTTTATAAGGTGACTAATCTTAGAATATTTCACTAACATAAAGTAAGTTATTGAACCTTTCTATAAAAAATATAAAATGAACATCATAATTAGCCAACCAAACACTGTACTCTTATTCTAATGTGAGTGAAAATACACTCAATCTTCTGCCAGTGTCCGTGAAATGTTCATGCGGTAAACGCCCAGCGCGGGAAGTGCGGCAGCCAGCAAACCAATCAGCACCGCAACGCCCAGCAATGCCCATTCTTCGGGCAGGATGCTAAATGCGGCCAGATCATAATGATACTCCGATGAAACATTGGCCGAAAACAGCCACAGCCCAATCCGGCTTAGCAAAACACCCAGCCCAAAGCCAATGAGGGCCAGCACCAGGCCTTCGAGCAGCAGCATGCCAAACAACTGTGCCCGCGTAGCACCCATGGACAGCATCAGGGCCATTTCGTAACGTCGTTCCTTCAACGAGTTGTAGAGTGACACAAATACGCTGATACCCGAGATCAGCATGATAGCGTGTCTGAAAACACAATTCCACAGCGGCACTTCGCGGTCGCGCGCCGAATCGATGCGCCCGGCTCGCGCACTAATCGGTCTTGTTCAGACTGTCCCTAGAACTCGAAGTGGACCAAAGTATTGGC
>JAQBNX010000568.1 GCA_028288385.1 Spirosoma sp. | reverse complement strand
CTTTGTTTTTATGAGTAAGGGTGCCTGTTCGGGAGTCCAGGGAAAATCAGAAACGGGGCCTTTCTTTTCGAGTGTATACTGGTCCTCAAGCAGGCTGTCCGGCACTTGAATCAAGGCATAATTCCAGGGGGTTGTCGGGAGCACTTCATTATACGTAGCGCCGTAGTCAATCGGGTCTTTCTCGTTTTTGAACGGTTTGACTTCCTCGCCAATTTTCAGGGCATACGTAATGGGGCCCCGCTCAACCGACATGGAGTTCTCGTACCAGTTGTTTTTGAAAATATGCATCGGTAACGCCAGTTCGACCTGGTCGCCCGATTTCCAGTCGCGAATAATCTTAACCAATTCATTACTAGGCGCTTCCTTCCAGACTTTACCATTGATTTTTACGGAGCCTTTCTTACACCACTGCGGTATGCGAAGGTGAAATGGGAACGTAACGGATTTTACACCTGGGTCGACGTTAACCGTAAATTTGATGGTCTCTTCAAATGGATAACCCGTTTCTTCCTTAATCGAAACGGCCGTGCCACGACCAACCTTTGTTTTTACTTCACATGGCGAATATACCAGGGCTGCGAGGCCCTGATCAGGCCGCCCCGGCGTACCGGTAGTGTACCATAGATTCTGCACAAACTTTGGCCAGCCCTGGTGCATGTTCGACGTGCAGCACGGATAACCCGATAGCAAACCAAAACAAAGATCTGTTCCGCTGTGATTAACGTCGAAATTGCGCGTGTGTCGGGTAGCCATAACCTGGTTGGCCTGCTGAAAATATTGACGGGTCATGAAATCGTCAGAAATCTGAGCCGGTAAGGCATTAAAGGCCACTTTTTCAAGCTGGTCGGCATACGCTATGTCACCGGTAATGGCCAGCATACTTTCCAGTGAGAACATCATTTCAACAGCCGAGCATAACTCGGAACCCTGCGTTGGGTTGTTGCCATGCAGCGCTTCATCGCCCCCGTACAGACCGTGCGCCATGCCGTTGTATTTTTGAATATCAGCCAATCCTTTTTTGGTGGCATCCAGGTATTTTTTGTCGGGATGATGCTGATAATAAATAATGGGTTCTTTAATACCCTGTGCCAGGTTTACGCAATGAATACTGCCGGGTTTGGTCAGTAGGTCCGTATGGAGAAACGCATCCGTGTAATCAAATGTCTGTTTGTGAAGCAGATCGCCTAACTCCAGCAAAAATTTATCTCCCGTAATGTTGTATAACCAGTACACCACCATCAGATTATCGCCACCCCGGTAACGTGCCCAGAAGGTCCAGTGATCCAGCGGATTCCTGGGAAGCTCTTTCAACTGATACTTAAAATAGTTTGTCATCAGCTTGATCACGCGCTTATCTCCCGTAGCCGAATAGTATTGCTTCAAAATCTTGAGCATGACCATTTTGGGCCACCAGTCACGGCTATTATTACGCTGAATGCCGGGCTCCGGACCGTAGTCTTTGGATGGCCCGAAGTAGCCATCGGGTTGCTGACTGGCAAGGGCCCACTCGACCCAGGGTTTTGTTTTGGCGATAAGCCCCTGATCATCCAATATGTAAGCGAGGGGCAAAAGCCCATCAATCCAATAAGGTCCCCGCTCCCATTGGTCACCATCGCCCCCTAGCCAGCCGTTCCGGTTATTCATCACCCGCGGATAAAGCTCGTCGAGCCTGCCGGTTGCCCCGTTTTTCTGGCGAATCAGCATTTCCTTTAACCAACCCTGCGGTTTAATGGCGCCCAGGGGCAGTTCGCTGTACGGATTTGTCCGTGATGGAGCCCGGCTGCCTCCGTCGGTTAGGGGCTGGGCTTTAGCTGTTTTAACCTGCCCAACTGCCGTCAGGGCAAAACTCGCCAAAAGAAGGTGGAGTGTAATGCTGACTTTCATACAGATTACTGAGTTAGTTTGCCAATTACTTACAAGTAAGAATAACTCGTTGTAAAGAAGCAGAAGAAGCCTTTTCCATACCATTCACAAAAAAGCGAAGACCGATGGTGACTCTACCCGGGCACTACAAGACCTTTGCGGATTACCCTTTTTTTCTGAATAAGTCGTTTGACTACATGGTAAGAATGAGGGGAAGTGCCTTTTACCGATTGAATACGATATAAAAAATGCAGAAGATAGATGTTCAATTAACTAGTAGCCGCAAACTAGGCCGTCCTATAAATAACTTACCTGCTCAAGAAGCCTTTTTACGAACGATACTATGAGAAGACCGGCCCTCCTGCTTTGCTTTATTTTTTGGCTGCATTGCCCTATCACTTTTGCTCAAAGTATTCCTGAGTACAACTGGTGGAATCCCACCCAAAGTGAGTTTTCCTCTGTTGAAGGGCAGGCCTGGCCTAACGAAGTGGAGAATCGCTATGATCGCCTGCCGGCACGGGCCGAGAAGAGTGTTAGAAAGGAAGTATGGAATCTATCACACAGTGCGGCAGGGCTTCTCATTCGGTTCAAGGCTAATACCGATCAGATCGTCGTGCGCTACTCCGTGGGTGGGCCCCATGCGCTGCCGCATATGCCCGCCACCGGCGTCAGTGGCGTTGATTTATACGCCATCAACAGCGATGGTAACTGGCGATGGTGCACCGGAAAATACACGTTTAAAGACACGCTTGAATTCCGCTTTACCAATTTAGAACCCAACGATACGTATCATCAGAAAGGGCGTGAGTATCGACTCTATCTTCCGTTGTATAATTCAGTAAAGTGGCTGCAAATCGGTGTTCCCAAAGGCAGCGCCTTTACGCCGTTGCCCACACGGGTTGAAAAGCCAATTGTCGTCTACGGCACATCGATTGCGCAGGGGGCCTGTGCTTCCAGACCAGGCATGGCCTGGACGGCCATCGTAGGCCGAATGCTGGACCGACCCATAATTAACCTTGGCTTCTCGGGGAACGGCAGG
>JAQBNX010000564.1 GCA_028288385.1 Spirosoma sp. | reverse complement strand
GAAGCCCACCGTTAGCAAGGCGATACCAATCGCCAGCAGACCCGCCAGGGCAAAAACCCACCACTCAATGTCGGTTTTATAGGCGAAATCCTGTAACCACCAGTTCATGGCATACCAGGCAATGGGGCTGGCAACGACAATGGCAATGAGGACTGGCTTTAGAAAATCTTTTGAGAGCAAGGCCAGGATGCTGGTAACCGATGCTCCGAGCACTTTACGAACGCCAATTTCTTTGGTTCGCTGCTCGGCCGTGAAGGTTGCCAGCCCAAACAAACCCAAGCATGCTACAAAAATGGTGAGACCAGCAAAGAGGCCCAGGATACGGCCTGTTTTCAATTCTGCTTCGTATGAGGCCTGATAACTCTGGTCTAAAAATGAGTAGCGAAAAGGCTCGTCCGTTTTAAACGCTGCCCATTGACTTTTGGCCCATGCTATCAGCCCCGACATGTCTTTTGTTTTTGCTTTCACGATGACCGAACCGGAGTTGTTACCCAGCACCATGGCCAGCGGGGCAATGCGTTCATGAAGGGATCTAAAATGAAAGTCGCGCACGACCCCAATTACCCGAAAGGGAGTACTGGTCCCCTCATAATTTGGAGCGTTCAGGATGTGGCCAATCGCATTCCTGCCCCAGCCAAATGTTCGGGCGGCTGTTTCGTTGATGACTACCGCCGAGGAGTCGGTACCAAACGCCGGTGAAAAGTTGCGGCCAGCCACCAGTTTCATGCCCAGCGTAGGGATGTACTGATAGTCGATGCCGTACTGAACTACCCGCGTTGCCGATGCATGGTTGCCGTCCGGGAAAACCGAAAACAGGCTGTTGTTAGAAGGGCCGGTGGGCAGGTGACCCGATACGCTGGCATTTACCACGCTGGCATCCTGCAGCAACTGCCGACGGAAAACGTCTTCATTTTTACCCAGCGAATACGTTCCCTGTAATACCAGTACCCGTTCAATATCGTAGCCCAGCTTTGTGTGCTGAATGTAGCTAAGCTGCCGGTAAACCACTATTGTTCCAACCAATAGCGTAAACGAAATAAAGAACTGAAAAACGACTAAGCCACTGCGGAGGCTGAGGAGACTCGGGCCAGATGTGTCTCGACCGGCCCGGAAAGCCGTACCCCCTTTCAGCACGGCAATCGGTTTAAACGACGACAGAAAGAAGGCTGGATAACTACCCGCTATAACACCCACCAGCAGCCCAAACAGCAACAGGCCCGGTAGTAGCCACGGCATACTGATAAAATCAAGACGCAGCGCTTTGCCGCTCAACTCGTTCAGTAAGGGCAATGTGAGCCAAACCAACCAAACCGCTACCAGCAGCGACAACAGGGTAAGGAGGGTCGATTCAGTCAAAAATTGCCCGGTCAACCGATACGTCTCAGAACCCATCACCTTGCGAATGCCGACTTCCTTTGCCCGTTTGGTGGCCGTGGCGGTCGAAAGATTCATGAAGTTAATGCAGGCCAGCAGCAGCATGAACAGGGCAATGGCTCCGAAGATATAGATATACCTAATATCGCCCCCGGGTTCCATCTCCGACTCGGGTTTCAGGTCGGAGTACAGGTGAATTTGCGTTAGGGGTTGCAGAAATAGGCCGATGTCATTGCCTTTTTTGCGAAACTCTGCCAGACTGACGCCCATCATCTGCCTCAATTGGGGCGCCATGTATTTCTCGGCGATATGCGGCAGTTTGGCTTCTAATTGTTTAGAGTCGTAGCCGGCAGGCAGCACCAGGTAGGTGAAGAAACTAGACTGCAGCCACGTCTGCACTCTGGCTTCGGGCAGCGTTGCCATTGACGCAAAAAAATCGAAATGAAAGTGAGAATTAACGGGTACCTGATCAATAACCCCGGTGACGGTGTAGGTGGCCTGCCGATCTTTAATCGTTAGCACCTTGCCCAGCGGGTCGTCGTTGCTAAAATATTTTTGTGCCACTGCCGACGTAATGACCACCGTATTGGGCTGTACCAGGGCAGTTTTGGCGTTGCCTTTTAACAGGGGCAGCGTAAACACCTGAAAGAAATTGGAATCGACAAAGGCAAAAGATTCCTCTTTGAACGTTTTGGCACCATACGTAACGCGGGGCGACCCGCCGGTCCGCAACCGGGTTGCCTCCTGCACTTCCGGGTACTCAGCCAGGAGTGTTTGCGCAACGGGGGGCATCACACTCGCTTCCCGCATTTGCTCCCCATTCATTGTCCCCCGAAACACAACCCTGACAATCCGGTCGGCTTTTTCGTGGTAACGGTCGTAGCTCAGTTCATCGAGAACGAACAGGCCAATGAGCAGACAGGTTGCCAGCCCAATGGCCAGCCCGATGATGTTGATGGCCGAAAAGGCTTTGTTACGGACTAGATTCCGCCAGGCGATTTTAAAATAATTCTGGAGCATAGTGAGGAAGGTTTATTCACTGCGTAAACTTTTCACGGGGTTCACCAGCGCAGCTTTAATGCTTTGAAACGAGACGGTCAGGAAGGCAATCAGGACAGATAGCATTCCCGCAACCACGAAGACCCACCACGGAATAGCAACCCGGTACTCAAAATCCTGGAGCCAGCGGTGCATGGCATACCAGGCCAGGGGCGAAGCAATCACGATGGCTACCAGTACCAGCTTCAGGAAATCTGCCGACAGCAAAACGACTATATTGGATACCGAGGCCCCCAGCACTTTGCGCACCCCAATCTCTTTGGTTCGCTGTTGGGCGGCAAACGCAGCCAGGCCAAACAGACCCAGGCAGGATATTAGAATGGAAATAATCGTAAACGTCTGAACAATCCGCGAGGTGCGGGCCTCGGCCTGGTAGTTCTTCTGGAAATCCTCGTTCAAAAACGTGTACTCAAATGGCTCGTTTGGACGTAACGCTTTCCATTTCTGTTCCAGAAAACCCAGCACGTTTGCCATGTTGGAGGTGTTGACGTGCACGATAATGTAGTTGAAACTGGGGCGCCTGTTGAGCATGAAGGCGTAGGGTTCAATCCGTTCGTGCAGATCCTGGAAGTGAAAATCTTTCACCACACCAACAATCTCAAAGGCAGTCGATTCGCCCTGCCAGTCGAAGTTCAGTCGCTGCCCAATGGCTTTGTTTTCGGGAATCTGAAACGTACGTAGCGTGGCTTCGTTGACCACCAGCCGGTTTGCCGTGTCGCCCGGAAACGCCCGCGAGAACAGGCGTCCCTGCTTCAGCCCGAACCCCATCGTTTGGAGGTATTCAAAATCGACCCGGTTGGTACGTATGTCGTGTCCCTGTGTAACCGTCTGATCGGGCCGGTGAAATACCATATCGCTGAGGTTGGCAATGCCGGGGTAATACTGCGTTCCGGCGGCCGATACAACCTGATTGTTTTGCAGGATTTCGCTCCGGAAAGCCGTGTAATTTGCGCGTGACTCGGCACTGCGAAACGGAACGGCAATCTGCTGATCCTGCACGAAGCCCAGCGGCTTATTCCGCATAAAGCGCATTTGCTCCTGAATAACAAACGAGGCCAGCACCAATCCAACCGATACGACAAACTGAAACACCACCAGTCCCCGGCGCAGGGCCACCGCCGACAGCGAGTTGGTAAGCCGACCGTTGCTGGCTCCGCCTTTGAGAACCTGAACCGGATTGAATAACGATAGATAAAATGCGGGGTAGCTCCCCGCCAGCAGCCCCGTCAGAAAGGCCAATGCGACGAATGCGCCGATAATTTGCGGCTCAAACAACTCCCGCATCGACAACGCTTTGCCCGTGAGCTGGTTGAACAGCGACAGGAACACCGTCACCAGGATCAGAGCAATAATCAACGCCAGAAAGCTCAGCACCAGCGACTCGCCCAGAAACTGCCGCACCAGGGCGCTCTGCTCGGCACCCATCACTTTCCGAACGCCTACTTCGGCCGCCCGCTTAGCCGACTGCGCCGTTGCCAGGTTCATGAAATTGATACAGGCAATTAATAGGATAAACAAGGCAATTGATCCCAGCATGTACAGATACGTAGTGCTGTTGGTGGGGGTGATAACGGATTGAAAATGGTTGTATAAATGCAGATCCGGCACCGGTATTAAAATCAACTGCCTATCGAAGCCCACCGATTGCAGGTCCTTGCGGGCATATTTTTCAATGAATGCAGGAAACTTCTTCTCCAACTGCCGGGCATCGGCTGGTTGTGCATGAGCGTCCTGTCCGCTACCTATAGCCCTGAGCCGCACGTAGGTGTAAAACATGTTGTTATTGGCAAAGTCCAATCGCCCCTGGCGCAGGAAGTTGCCCATATCACCGGCATAAATGGGCACAAAAAAACGGGCATCGATGTGCGAACTGGCCCCCACATCCCGGTAAACACCCGTTACCTTAAACGCTTCGCCCAGGCCTATATCGCCCCCAATCCTGATGGTTTTGCCCAGGGCACTTGCGTCGCCAAAGAGCTTATGGGCCACTGCTTCGGATAACACCACCGATTGCGGGTTGGCCAGGGCGGTTCTGGCATCGCCCTCGGCGAATTGGTACGAAAACAAATCGAAGAAAGTAGAATCGACCTGATAACCGTTGGTTTCGTAGAACGCCAACGGCGTTTTTCCTGGCTCATTCACCTGCAACAAGGCTTTCTCATCGGCCGTGAATAAGCGGGTCATTTGGGCGATCTCCGGATATTCGGCCTTCAGGGCTGGGCCATACGGTGCTGAGGCTGTTGGTTGCTCCTGGCCCGCATTCTGCCCAATAACAGATTTTGACCCAACCAGATAAAGATTTTCGGCGTGTTGATGGTGCGTATCGAATGACAACTCGCTTCGGATGTACAGCAGCAGCAACATACAGCAGGTCATACCCACCGACAACCCAAGAATATTGATGGCCGAAAACGACTTGCTTCGGAGCACGTTACGCCAGGCGATTTTTAAATAGTTGCGCAGCATGATTCAGGAGTTTATAAAGAATTTAGGAAAGAGAGAAGGCTTTTTGGTGCGGGGTTGCATCGACCATGTTGTGCTACGTTCCTTAATCGTTCAAACGCCCTATTTTAACGCCTGCAATGACTTGGGTGGCGATTGCCAAAGCACGTTTACAATCATCCAGCGTCCGTTTTCCTGAACAAGATGCAGGTAGTCGATGCCCCAAACTGCGGTAACTTTTGCCGTTGCCGTTTTGTCGGCCACCTCAAATACTTCCACTACCCTGGGCGAATCGGGCCTGGTCCGCTTGCCGTCTTTGTTCCAGATTTTGGCCAACCGAACCAGCGCGGGACACGGCATTTCCAGTTGTCTGGAATAGGCCC
>JAQBNX010000537.1 GCA_028288385.1 Spirosoma sp. | reverse complement strand
GTGGAAAATCCCCAACACACCCGACACGAGATTCCGGCTTGGTTCCATTACCAAGCAGTTTACGGCTATGCTCATCATGCAGTTGGTTGAACAGGGTAAACTAAAGCTGGACGGAAAAATAACCGATTACTTACCCGATTACCCGAAAATAACAGGGGACAAAATCACGATTCATCATCTGTTGACGCACACGTCCGGCATTCCTAGCTACACGGGTTTCCCAAAGTTCTTCGAGAACGACAGCCGTGATCCCTACACGCCTGAAGCCTTCATAAAGAAATTTGCTGACCTGCCCCTGGAGTTCGAACCCAGCACCAAATTTTCATATGACAACTCCGGTTATTTCCTGTTGGGCGTCATTATTGAAAAAGTAACGGGCAAAACATATGCAACTGTCCTGAAAGAAAACATTTTTACTCCCCTCAAACTGAGTGACACCGGCTATGATTTAGCGGACCCATTGATTGTAAAGCGGGCAGCGGGGTATGAAAAACGGAATGGCGGCTACGTGAACGCGCCTTACTTAGATATGTCTATTCCGTATGCAGCTGGTTCGTTGTATTCAACCGTCGAGGATTTGTACCGATGGGATCAGGCTTTATATACAGATAAGCTGTTGCCGGCCAAAGCCAAAGAAACTATGTTCACCCCATTTCTGGCGAACTATGCCTATGGCTGGGGTGTAGGTAAAACCAAAGTTGGTCAGTTGAAAGACAGCCTCCTCCTGATTGAGCATGGGGGCGGAATCAATGGCTTCAATACGTTAATTAGCCGGGTTCCCAAAGACAGGCAATTAGTTATCCTGCTAAATAATACGGGTAGTGCCCCCCTCAATACCATCCGGACCAATATCCTCAATATACTGTATGGCCAGCCCGTTGACCCCCCTAAAAAGCCGGTTACCGATTTGCTTCGACAATCGATTTTATCGGAACCGCTAACGCAGTCAAGGCAGAAGTTTAATGCGTGGAAAGCAGACAAAACATATATGCTGACGGAAGGTGAAGTCAATCAGCTTGGTTATGAGTTGATGAGCGATGGAAAACTAACGGAGTCTATTGCGGTATTCACCCTGAATGCCGAAGCCTTTCCCGACTCCTACAATGTGTATGACAGCCGGGGAGAAGCCTACATGAAGGCAGGTAATAAATCCGCGGCTATTGAAGACTACAAGAAATCGATAGCGCTTAACCCCCGCAACACGAATGGTTTTGCCAAACTCAAGGAGTTAGGTGAACCCATGGAAGCCCCGAAGGACGTAGTGGTAGCGGTGGATACAGCCGTACTGGAATCGTATGTTGGCAAATATGAACTGGCACCTTCTTTTGCCATAACGATTTCGAGGGAACAGGGAAAGTTATTTGGGCAAGCCACTGGGCAAAACCGATTTGAACTTTATGCCGAATCAAAAACCAAATTTTACCTTAAAGTGGTGGAGGCACAGGTTTCATTTGTTCCAAATGAAAAAGGAGAAGTCGAGCAACTCATTCTTCATCAGAACGGGCAGAATTTAACCGGCAAACGACTCAGGTAGAAGTTGCGCTACGGCACACGTAACGCAACACGGTCGGAATACAATTTAAATTCGGTTGGTATAAGGTAAAAATTACTGACAGCCATCGGGTATTTTTATTAACTTCTCCCCCGTGTTATTAATGGAAAGGGCCGTTGGCCAGATCCCTTCATTCGTTACAATCTCAATGGTGTAACACCCTTTGGGGAGCCACGATGGCATTAGGAACGTAGTAAAAGGGACTACGTCCTCATGGCTATCTGTAGGCAAGGCAACCTGATTATCGCCTTGCCTAAAAATGACAAATCTGCTTTGTAAGGGCGTACGCACAAAATAGTACCCTCCCTGATACGTACCGAGCAGCGCAGCTTGAGGAGTAACATTATTGCTGTTGTACCTGAATACACTCTTTGTCATTCGGTCAATGTGAGCCGTTGAAAATAAACCGGTACGTAACAGCGGGTCAAAACTCTGTGGAAGCTGCCTATTAGCGTGTTGAGATGTGTAATGCGCAGCCAGGCTGGTTCGGTATTGCCGTTCAACGGTTCGGTCGTGTACAACAAAGCTCTGGACGAAAAAAATTAGGGCGCCAATCAGGGCTATAGGGTGCATAACACGTAGCCAGTTTGGCCGGTGCAGTTGACAATATTCTGTCAACCGACCATATACTACTCCCGTCAATACCATTGAATAAACAGCGAAACGGCTCTCTAACACTCCTGGTCTGAGCATAGCAACGGGGAGCGCTGTTAACCAGATGAAAGCGAATACAGCTGGATAGAACAGCGAAACTCGTTTCTTTAGATAGCTCCAGATGGTTTCTAAACCGACGGCGGTATAAATTAAACCTGCCAGCACGGTTGTAAAGTCATAAGGAACACCGTATTCACGCAGGTAATAATGCAGGTAAAACAATGACCCCTGAAAGGCAAAAAACTTGGGCACCATCTCGGGCAGTTGGTGCCAGTCTATTGCCACGTGCATCCCGCTCCGGTAAAATCCATAGACTACCATTGAAACCGCTATTGCTACACTGCCGGTTAGCCAGCGTCGGTTGATCAACCGCTCCATACTAAGGAGCATAGGCACAAATATTCCATTTCCGCTGGTTAGGGTCGCTATGCCACCAAGCACCCAGGCCGCCGTCCATTGGTTGCGGCTGGCAGCTGCGAAGGCCAGCAGCCCCCAGGCCACAACGGGAATATTCTGTAAGGCGCAGGTAGCCCACACCACGTTTTCCATATCCCGCCCACTCGTTATAATAAATACAACCGCGGCAAAACCGACGATGGACCAATAGTTTGCTCGTAGCGTTCTAACTGGCATTCGTTGCCACTGCTGATACAAAGACCAGAGTATCAATCCACGGAATAGGAGTCCACTGGCGCTAAGAACGTCAAAACGAACACCATCGGGCGATAAATAGGCATAGGCCGCTGCAACCAGACGGGTAAATACTATCCGGTGTTCGTTATGGGGCTGCCAAATAGTATACCCAAGCGTGTGAGCGAGTGAATCTGTTTGGGTATGATTCAGAAATTCGACTATGGTTTGATAATCGTCAATGAAAGGGAAATTGACCCAGCGACCGGATAGATAATAACCCGTACCAAGCAGGACAGTGACTACTAAACCGGTAGTTATGATGAGACTATCATTGGCCTGATACTGTACGCGTTTATTAACTTCTTTACTTGATGTCATATAGCAGGCAATTCTTAACCGGCACAAAAGTAGTCTGCATAAGCCTTTAGACGACTCTATGACAGGTTATGATACCTTAAAAGTAGACGATAAAGGAAAAAAGTGTTCGACGGTTGGTATCCCAACGGTTGATTGTAAATAAAATATACGTAAAAGGCTGGCACGTATTATGGCCAGCCTTTTATGACAAGTAAGTAAATTTAACTGTTTCTACCCTGGCTTTAGGTCACTCTCCGTTGATCGAAACCCGTAACAAATCAAGGGCAGTCCACATTAGTGGTACTCTATTCGTTAATCATCAGGCGTTTATCGAATGGCTATTACTTCTATTTCTATTAGAACCTCGTCTTGCGCAATTTTAGGCACTTGTTTATAATCTGTTATTTGGGAACCCAACGGTAAGTACTTTCCAGCAATGGCATTTACCTGCGCGACAATGCTCCCGTCAAGCTGATCCATCTCCCCTTTCAGGTGATACGTTACCTGTTTGATATTTGAGAAGTTCATACCTATCGAATTTAGGGCGGTTTCAAGATTCTTGAAGACTTGCAGAGCTTGAGCGGCCAAATTGCCCTTGCCCGTTAATTCACCATTGCTGGCATATGGGCGTTGTGTGCTGCCATATATTTGCTGACCGGGCATGCCAGAGTCGATCTTATAGGTGAAACCGACTGGTGCTGGTGGAGTCACTTGCCCCAACACCTGATGACTGGCCAACCAAAGACTGACTAAAATAAGAATGTATTTCATAGTTAAAGAAAGATTTTTCTGGTTACCCAGACTTTAAAAC